>CAZBDM010000052.1:7886-14330 GCA_964490675.1 uncultured Oligoflexales bacterium | reverse complement strand
CTTGTGCAGTAATAGGTAAAAATGCAAATGCAACGAAAAGTAAAATGGTTTTCATCAGTCTTCCCCCAGTGGTTTTTCTTATTAAATTTTAATGTGATATTTTCACAAGAGAAGGATTAGATGATTTTCGAACACTGTGCAATGAGCCATATTTGCGTAGGAATAGAAGTCAGGCTATTTTAAAGCTACTTTTTATGCCTTGTAATATATTCTTTTAACTTTCTCATATTAATGTAAGGAAATTTTTTTCCATGATGACTTTCTGCTTCACCGTCAAAAAAAGATTTTTTTTGCATTTTGTTAAACGAAATCATGTTTAAAGGATATTGGTAAAAAAAGCCTCGTCCATCGCTATCAAGTTTGGCCCTCTTAGGATCGGTGACGCGAGAATTAAAAGGCCAGTAACTTCTGCCATAGTGACTGCCTTTGTAGCTTCCATTCTTTTGCTTCCTTAAAAATAAAAGACGATCTGTTGTCATTGAGTCTATCTGTTGATCGTGAACTTCATCACCCCATGCGATCGTTATTTCCTTTTGATCAAAATCACCACTGATGATCCTTAGAATCGTTAACGTTGCAAAACCCCTTTGTATTCCAGTTCTTTCAATTTTTTTGACCGATGCCTCAACGATTAAATCTGATTCCTTGAGAAGATTCGTAAATGAAGACTTAGCAAGCTTTGCTTGAGACTGGGAAGCGGCAAGCAAAAAAAGTATTGGTAAACATACGAAGTACTTCATAAAAGATCCTGTCAAAATGACTGTTTGTTTAAGTGTTAGAATAGCAAAACATCTATTAATTTCAAATGTTTATTATCTGATAAGGTGTTTGGGCTGGGGGTTCTTATTGTTCGGTATAGCCCTGGAAAATTGTCACACAGCATGATAGGTCAGCAGATATCCACGAACTAGGGAGTCAACGCTAGAACATGCAACGTTTGAACTGGTTGATCGCGGTACATTTAGTGAGTGTGACTTTGGGGTTGGCTGTTCCTTGTAGCGCTTCTCCCAATGGTATTGTGCGTGCTATGGAAAAGCTTGGTGTGATTAGAGACGCGAGCTCAACGCCTAATGATATCAGGGCTGCCAAGCTAACTTTGTTTATTTATTTGAGTAACGGTCAATTAGATTTAAGTACACCCATTTTGAGAACTCGCGGTTACAGCGAGGACGAGTTGCCGCCTCTTCCTTACCGGATTGTCTTTGATGATACTCCCGTACTTAAATATCACAACTACGGAAACCTCTTAACCGAGCTGTTTACTTTAGAACATAGATGGAAAAGTGTGCCATCACAAGATGATCTTGACTTTGATCGCATGGTCTTAGGCTTTGTTAGACATGGTGCAAATCCGATATTTCTAGACCCGGTGGATCTTCATCATTTCTTGATGCGTTATGGTCAATCAAGTGAGTTGAGAGAATATGTTTATCAGTATCGCGAGCTTTGGTTTGATCAACTTCTTTATTTTCAGACAGGTTTTGTTTCAGACCTAGAGATAAACCCGAGAGCGGATCTTGCGAGTATTAGGGAAGTCTCTAGAAGGGCTGAGGATTTTCTTTCGATGATAGAAAGGGGTTGGTTTGTCAAAGAGCTTCATAATCTAAGAAGACTTCCTCAGTTTCAAGGCTTGAGCGCAAATGTTTTAATGCTTTTGACCAATGCGATGACGAGATATCGTCAGAGCAGATATTTTGAGGATCCTAATGAACTTTCATCCTACCAAATCACCAGTCACAGCCTAGCAGGAGAGAAAGTTGATTTCCTCACCCAGAACTTTGCAGCTGTTATATCAGCAACTACTGTGAAAAACGGTGCGCTCTATCTCTTCTATAGGCTTAACGTAGAACTTCTTTTGGCTCTAGATGAGGAAGACTTAAAAGCTGTCCTTGGCCATTTAAAGATACGTCTTGAGGAAAAAAGTGTATTTTTAGAGCATTTAAAAGATGAAATTGAACTACGGCATTTATCAAGCGGTGATTTTGACGAGAAAAGATTGATTTTAAATAGAATGAGACTGCGCTTTTCATCTCCCTTCGAGTCTTCTTCTGGTTCTGCTTTGTTAAGATATCTAAAAGAAAATAAGTCCTACTTAAGATCGCTAGGGATTCTTGGGCTATGTGAAGGTGAGGTCATCCCTTTTCAAAGTCGAAAAAGTTAATTTCATACATGAAAAACAGCAGAGTTAAGCGCTTTTTTGCGCATTTAGATATTTTTTGCTATGAATAAGGAGACGATCACCTAGAAGGGGAAGATGAGTTCTTCAGCAGTTGAAAGACTTACAAAACTAGTCGAAAAGTATGTAGCCATTCGTCGATTCAGTTGTGATATATGCTCACCGCTTGAAACAGAAGATTATGTCGTTCAGCCTAGAGATGAAGTCAGTCCTCCTAAGTGGCATCTTGCTCATGTCACATGGTTTTTTGAAGAGCTCATTCTTTGTAAATTTTTCCCTCAATATAAGCGCTTTAATGACGCTTATAGGGAACTTTTTAACTCCTACTATAAATCAGCCTCAAAACACTGGCTACAGGCAGAAAGAGGTGTTCTCTCTAGGCCAACAGTTAATCAAGTTTTAAAGTACCGACAATATGTCGATGATCATTTAGTCGACCTATGTAGTAAAAAAGATCTTATCACCGACGAACTCATCGAGATCTTAGAAATTGGTCTTCACCACGAACAGCAGCACCAGGAATTGCTTTTTATGGATATAAAAGCAATTTTTGCGGTTAATCCTCTGCTGCCTGTTTATTGCGAAAGACCTATTCCGCCGAGTCAAAAGTCTTCTGATCGTTGGCATGAAATTATCCAGGGGATCTATGAAATTGGACATGACGATCAAGGATTTTCTTACGATAATGAGACACCGCGTCATAAATCCTATCTTGAGTCCTGCAAAATTCGAAGTAATCTCGTTTCGAATGCTGAGTATCTAAATTTTGTTGAAGACGGTGGTTACCAAGATGCAAAACTTTGGCTAAGTCTCGGTTGGGATTGGCTTGAAAAAAACAAAATCAAGCAACCGCTTTACTGGTTTGAAAAAGATAAAGAGATTTTTGAGTTTAGTCTTCATGGACTGAAGTCTTTAAATCCCACCGCTCCGGTCACTCATATTAGTTATTTCGAGGCTGATGCATTTGCGCGTTGGAAAGGCTGCCGCCTTCCTAGCGAAGCCGAATCGGAAACTTTTCTTGCGAAATCCGCCGATGATTCCTTTCAAGCGGCGAAAGATATTTTCCAACCTTATAGTACATTAAAACCTTTCGAAAATGTCTGGTGGTGGACTGCAAGTCATTATTCACCCTATCCAGGTTATCGTCCTTTCAACGGAGTGCTGCAAGAGTACAACGGTAAATTTATGTGCAATCAGTTTGTATTGAGAGGTGGCTGTCAGTTAACTCCAAAAGATCACTATCGCCATAGTTACCGTAATTTTTATCTGCCTCATCAAAGATGGATGTTTTCTGGAATTAGATTAGCAAAGGATGACTAGTGGAAATTTCGAGGATTAACAAAAATCAGAATATTTCTGAGCTTGATCAAAAAGAGCAGTTTGCCATTGATGTCTTAACAGGTTTCACTTCCTCACCAAAAAATCTTTCAGCCAAATATTTTTATGACGATAAAGGAAGTGAGCTCTTCCAAAAAATCACTCAGCATCAAGATTATTATCCAACAAGAATAGAGTTTGAAATTCTTGAGGAGATTAAGAATGAGCTTCCGAAAATCATTGGCGAAGAAGAAATTGATATTATTGAACTTGGGGCCGGTGATGGACACAAAAGTCAGCTGGTTCTTGATGGATTTTTGGAGGCAGGTTGTAAAATCAACTTCTTTCCGATTGATATTTCTGAACAGGCTATGGTGATGCTTGATGAAACGATTGGAAGGCATGACCGTCTCAATATTCATGGTGTTGTTGGCGAGTACTTTGAGGGGCTTAGGTTTTTACGAAGTCGATCGGATAACAAACAGTTGATCTTATTTTTAGGTTCCAATATCGGTAACTTCAACAGAAGCCAAAATCAAGGGTTTCTCAGAAGGCTTTGGAAAAGTCTCAATGCGGAGGACTATGCTTTTATTGGGTTTGATCTAAAAAAAGACATAGATGTCCTTACGGCAGCCTATAACGATTCAGCAGGTATCACTGAGTCGTTTAACTTAAACATTTTAAACCGCATGAACAGGGAACTGGGTGCTGATTTTGATGTTTCGAAATTTCAGCATATGGGGGTCTACAACCCGATTCTTGGTGCGATGGAAAGTTACTTGATTTCTACTCAGGAGCAAAAAATTTTCATAAAAGAGCTCGAACGTTGCTTTCATTTCGATGCCTACGAGCCACTTCATTTGGAGTATTCATTCAAGTTTCTTAAAAGTGATATTGATTACTTGAGTCGTGAGACAGGATTTGAAGTCATCGAACATTTTTCTGACAGACGGGACTTCTTTGTGGATTCTCTGTGGAAAGTGAAAAAAGATGCCGCACTTATGAAGACTTAGAGAATAGATCGATTTTGGAAAATTTCTCAAACTATAAAGCCAACTCCTCCAGAGGAAAGAGTTGGCAGAGGCGTCGCAAAAACCTCGTTTTGCGAGCAGTCAGTCTATTCACTTAATGTGCAATCATTTGATCTTCAAAGGCTGCTAGCGCTGCCTTAGCTCCTTCGCCTAAAGCGACAACAATTTGTTTATATGGAACTGTTGTGACGTCACCAGCTGCATAAATGCCAGGTGAATTGGTCCGGCATTTGTCGTCAATGATCACTTCACCATAACGATTGGTTTCCACAACGTCTTTTATGAAATCACTGTTTGGCATAAGGCCAATCTGAACAAAAACTCCGTCCAATTCGACCGTTTTGTGTTCTTTAGTTTCGCGATCTTCGTAGGTCAAAGCGGTGACTTTGTCTCCGTTTCCGTTGATTTCCTTAGTCGCCGCATTTGTGACAACTTTGACATTTGACAGGGTATGAAGCTTGTCAACCAAGACTTGGTCAGCTTTTAAAGTGTCAGCAAATTCAAATACGGTCACTGATTTTACGATGCCAGCCAAATCTATCGCAGCTTCGACTCCAGAGTTTCCTCCCCCGACAACAGCAATATCTTTACCTTTATAATAAGGTCCATCGCAGTGTGGACAAAAAGCAACCCCTCGACCTAAGTATTCTTTTTCTCCTGGTACGTTTAGCTCTCGCCATTTCGCCCCGGACGCAACAATCAGCGACTTAGTTGTCAGATATTCTCCGCTATCAAGTCTGAGAAGCTTTAATCCGTTGGCTTCGACAGCTTTAACGCGTCTGTGTTCTAGTAGGTCGATATCGTATTCAGCTATATGTTTAGCTAGTTGAGCACTGAGCTGAGGACCTTCTGTGTAAGTGACTGAGATGAGGTTTTCGATGCCTTTTGTGTCCTGCACCTGTCCCCCCATTTTGTCGGCTATGATTGCGGTCTTGAGGCCTTTTCGAGCTGAGTAAATCGCTGAAGATGCACCGGCAGGGCCAGCTCCGATTACAACAACATCGTATAGACCTAGGTCGATGTTTTCTTCGCTGTCTTGCTTTTCGCAACCGAGTTTGTCTTCAAGTGTTTTGAGCAGTTCTGAAAGATTGGACTTTCCTACACTAATTGTTTCTTTGTCTGCAACAACTGTAGGAACCCCTTGGATACCTAAACCTTCCACTTCCTCTTGAACGAGCCCACCATCTACCATCTCGTGTTCAAAGTCGGGATGGTAGATGGCCATGATGTTAAGTGCTTGAACCACATCTGGGCAGTTTTCACAGGAGAGTGAAATATAGGTTTTTAGAGAAACTGGACCCTTAAGTGACCTGATTCTTTTTTGAATGAGAGCGTCTGGTAATTTACCTTTACCGTCACTATTCAAAATAGCCAAGACGAGAGAGGTAAACTCGTGACCTCCCGGTACACCGCGGAAGGAGATGCTGTTCGCTACGCCGTTAAGACGTAAGAAAAAACTTGGTGTCTGAGAACTTTCGTCAGCTTCGCTTATCTTGATTTTATCAGAAGTGGAGGCCACCCCATGCAAAAGACTCATGAGGTCATCTTGCTTTTCGTGATCGCTTGGGTGAAACACCAACTCCACTTCGTTGTCTAAACCTGCGAATACAGACTTCAGTTGTTCAAGCATATTATTGTCAAGCATGATAGCTCCTTCCCGGCTGCGGGCCTTGGTATTTGGTCTCTGTTAGATTTTTCCGACTAAGTCAAGCCCTGGCTTGAGAGTGTCGCTACCTGGCTTCCACTTAGCTGGACAAACTTCGTCAGGGTGTTCTGCGATAAACTGAGCTGCTTGAACTTTTCTTAATAGCTCATCTGCGTTTCTGCCGATTCCGTTGTCGTGAACCTCAGCAATTTTGATTTGACCTTCAGGATTGACAAGGAATGTACCGCGATAAGCAAGGCCTTCCTCTTCAATAT
>CAZBDM010000052.1:4546-7876 GCA_964490675.1 uncultured Oligoflexales bacterium | reverse complement strand
AGAAAAAGATTTATTTTCACTTGAAGATATAACAGAAATTTCTCATTGCGATACATCAATATTTATTTTATCTCATTCAATCTTAGCTAAATTATTTCAGTTAATATCTTTTAAAAATTTATTCCGGTGGGGACATGAAAGAAGTATGAAAAAGGATGGATTTAAATTTTCTTGATTTTATTGATTGTATCTGATGTGTCATGCCAAGCTTTGTGGGTAAAGTGAGTGTCTGTACTAACTGAATAAACTTCGACGCCCATTGATTTAAGTTGATCGTACTTATCAGCCATATCGCCTAACTCGGTTGGGCAAACAAATGTAAAGTCGGCTGGATAGAAGAAGAAAATCGACCATTTTCCGGCTAGATCTTTATCGGTGACAGTTTTGAATTCCTCATTATGGTAGGCTTCTACTTTGAATTCTGGGATTTTTTTGTTGATAAGGGTTTCCATGGTATTCTCCTTTTAATTTTTGATTAAAGGGACGTGAACTTTCTCCGTCCGACTTTCACTTATAATCATCGTAAAAGTAGCCATAGATTTGAAATATCATTATTCTATGATCTGATAGCTTGCGGCTATCGAATGTAAACTGTTGATAAATTGACTAAAAATGAATCTTTTTGCTAGTAGATGTCGACGACTTCAATGTCGTGGCGTTTGAGAGAACGAATTTTCTTGGGTAACTGGGCAAGAATTGAATCCTCCATCGCCGATATGGTGTTTTCTTTAAGAAAACTGCGACTATGGACTATGCTTACTTCTCTTGTGGGGACAGGTTTTTTGAATTTCTTTATATACCTTTCGATTTCTCCATGACTTAGCTCTTCCACGGCTAACTGCGGAAGAAGGGTATAGCCACTGCTTTTTTTGACGAGATTTTTTAAGGTTTCAAGACTGCCGCTTTCAAACTCTACGTTTGATAAAACAGTGTTCTTTCGATCAAGTGAACAGATGTTAAGAACTTGATCCCTAAAGCAATGTCCTTCCTCTAGAAGCCAAAGGCTTTTCCCTTCCATGTCTGTTTCAGAAACTAATTTTTTCTTGCTAAGAGGATGACTCTCAGAGACATAAACGTAAAAAGGCTCAAAAAAAAGATGTCTCTCAATGATCCTCTCGTCATTTAGAGGAGTGACAAGGAGTCCAGCATCGATTTCATCTTCAATGAGAAGTTTGACGATATCTTCAGTTTTATGCTCATTGATGATGAGTTTTACCAGTGGGTATTTTTTCGAAAAGTCATCGACAAAAAGAGGGATGAGGTAAGGTGCAAGGGTCGGTATGACTGAGAGATTGAACTCACCTTTTGGTTCTTCGCTTCCAATACTTGCGATTTGTCCCAATTTCTTGTGCTCTTTGAGGATGATCTTCGCCTGTTCAATGATCTCTTGGCCGGTTTCAGTGACCATAATTGGTTTTTTAGAACGATCGAAGATCACTAGATCCAGTTCTTCTTCTAACTTTTGAATTTGAGTAGATAATGAGGGTTGGGAAACGTGGCAAGCCCTTGCCGCTTTGCCAAAGTGCTTTTCTTTGTAAACTGCGAGAAGATAGTGAAGCTGTGTAATGGTTGGCAAGACTAACCTCTAAAAAGCCAGGCAGACCTCATTGGGTCTGCCGATTTGCAGTGTTATCCTAATAGGCTTTTTAACATCCAAGCTGTCTTTTCGTGGTACTCGATACGTGCACCCAATAGACTATTAGTGCCTTCATCGTTTGCTCCTTCTAAAACAGGAAGAAGAGCTTTTGCCGTGAGAACGACTTGTTCATGATCTTTTAGAAGGTTCTTGATCATTTGATTGGCTTCTACTTCAGACGATGGATCTTCTTTAACAGAACTCAGTTCGGCAAACTCCGAATAAGAGCCTGGTGCTTTAACACCCATGACCCTAATCCTCTCGGCGATTTCATCGACAGCGAGCGCAAGAGCGTTGTAATGCTCTTCAAACATTAAGTGGAGGGTCTGGAACATCGGTCCAGTAACATTCCAGTGGTATTTGTGAGTCTTGAGATAGAGGGTGTAAGATTCAGACAGTAGTTTAGATAAACCTTTGGCAATTTCAGAGCGTTTGCTTTCGTCAATTCCAATATTGAGACTCATAGATGGCTCCTTTCTTTTTTAAGAAACGTCATATTTGACGTCATAAAATGAAGGGTATCATCAGCAGTTCATAGATTCAAATAATCAGTAGCTATATATGTGATAGTTTTTGTTTATCAAAATTAGGTTTTGTGGAGATAAGCAAAAAAAAACCGGATTTTGCAATCCGGCTAAATTTTTTTGATTTACCAGCGGTTGCCACCGCCGCCACCGCCGCCGCCACCGAAGCGACCGCCGCCTCCTCGATTTTGACGAGGTCTTTCTTGAGCCTCATTAACTTTTACCGTTCTTCCGTCCAACTCTTTTCCATCCATTTCGGCGATAGCTTGAGAAGCAGATTCTTCCGTATCAAAAGTCACAAATCCGAAGCCTTTAGACCTTCCTGTTTCACGATCTGTAATGACCTTTGCGTCAACAACTGTACCAAATTGCTCAAATGCCTCACGAAGACCTTGATCATTGGTATTCCAACTCATTCCACCGACAAAAACTTTCTTATTCATAAAAAACTCTTAACCAAAGATTCTCGAAAACAATGCAACGCACCCAAAGGCGTTTGCTCCTAACAAGGAAATCTCTTTGAAATCCTCACCTTCGACAGTTACATTATTAGAAAGAGCAGTGCAACAAATTTCGCATTAAGTCTTTGAAGGTCAAGGATTCTAAGCTTTTGAAAGAACCCAAAAAGAGCTGCATAGGTAGGATACCTGCAAGGATTATCTCGTCTTGATGAATTTAAGCTTAGTAAACCGATTCGATCAAGTATTTTTGGGTCCCTTGAGGAGTTTCTAAGTCTATATAATCACCTTGGAATTGATCGAGAAGTTGGTCGCCAATTTGTGATTCTGGAGTGAGAGAGGTGATCGTCTGACCGTGCCAATCAATGATTAGACCTGAAACTTTTGGCAAAATAAAATAGCAGGCTGACTTTCGTGGATTTTTTAAGTTGACGATCGCTCCGACATCAATAGGTTCATCTGGGTTAAAGGTCCTTAAAGGTAAGGATTTTAAAATACTGGTATTTGTACTCATTTGGCGAGCTCTCTCATATTGCGCGCCAGCAAGATACGAAGCTTCAATTGCACGCGTGTCGTACTTGCCCTCTTGTTTCGTGTCGGCATGGGTAGCCTCATCGTGGGCTGAAGCCGCTGACTTATTTAAGATTTCAATTTGTTCTTCAAGCAGTTTGATCATTTCGGCAAGAATCGCTCGTTTTTTGTCAAGCATGTT
>CAZBDM010000052.1:3386-4536 GCA_964490675.1 uncultured Oligoflexales bacterium | reverse complement strand
TTAAGTGATCAGGATGATACTTTATCTGGAAGTCTATCTGTTTTGCGACCATTTTGTGAAAGGGGTTTAAAAACTGTTGGCGAACCTCCTGTTTGCCTTCTTTAAAAAAGTTCACCACAACTGATAACGCTTCAATTGTGGATAGGCAATGCTGATGAGGTTGAGTTCTGATTTTGAATTGAGAAGCCTGCCTTGGCCTTAAACAGAGTTTTGGGATGTTGTCAAAAATACGCGATCCTTTGAGCAGCGATTTAGCCTGAGCCCAAGTGCTGTCGATAATGAAAACTTGTAGAGCTCCGGACGAGCTTAATAGTGGAGCTGCCTCTTTAGTCAAAGTCATTGAATCCTTTGAGGGAAACAGGAGGTAAGAAGTGTAGGATTGATCCGCAAGCCTAAGCTTAATTTTAGTTTCTTGATCAAGATTGTAGGTTGAGATGAATTCAGATCCTCTCAAAGAAAGGTGGGCCATTCTCCCCGTACTGGTTTTTCTTCGTCTTTCTTTCGGGTGAGAAATAATAATGTACTTGTTTCTACAGGTGAGCTGATGGATTTCTTGGCAGATACAAACATTTGTTGCTAGCCAGCAATGTTTACAAATTTCTCGCATGTACTAAAGATAGCAAAGTGTCCATAAGAACAGCAATGCCTATCTTAAGGACAGATGTTTTCGGCGTTAAACCAAGTATTAATCTTTTCGGCAGACATAACTGCCTGAACTCCACCACCGTGGTTAACGGTGCCGTTCATTTTTTGAATCAGAGTTGTTGATGACATACCTGTATAATTTAGGAGGTTGGTACGAGTTTGGGTCGGTTCGTCAGCATTGAGTCTAATGCCGTTTGCACCATTTCCATGGCAGTTTTGACAGCTTGCCGTGATGGCGGGCTTGATGTTGATCGTATATTTGTCTTCGGCCACTTGATCGCAGTCTTGTTCTGTGATGCCCGTGCAGTCAGGCATTGCTACCGTCTCACTGATGGTTGAGGATTCATACCCTCCTGAGTGACGGAACTTTACAAAAACAGTAGTACCCATAATGGTTGTGCTGCCATTGTTGCAATAATTGAGATTTAAGGCATTGTCAGTTGCTGAAAATGACTTCCAAGAAGCGCCTGTAAATGACTCACGGCCTGAAATCATCATTTCATCA
>CAZBDM010000052.1:0-3376 GCA_964490675.1 uncultured Oligoflexales bacterium | reverse complement strand
GCGAAAGCAACCGGTGCCGTGATATTACTTAAGTTTGCCGTCAAATTAGGAGCGGCGTTGGTAAAACCAAGATCAAAACTTAGTTGGGCAACTGGGAAAAGATCAATTGATATATTATCGCTGTAAGTTTGGCTTTCATTACCTTCATCATCACGAAACTTAAGATTAACTGTCACATTACCGCCAGTCGTTGCTGTTAAAGAAGCAGAGCTTGCTACCGTTTGCCAGCTAGCAGAGTCTTCCGTGTTCCCAATATAAACTTTCATTTCAGTGGCTTGTGAAGGTGCTGTTATGCTTGCGGATAGGTTAAGATTATTGATTTCTTCGGCATCGCTGTTCAGTGTGATTCCCAGATTATTTCCGGTGAAAGGGGTAATTCGTATTCCTTTTGAGTATTTTTTTGATAGCGATCCGTCGGTTCCACGGTACTGAAGGTAAACATAAACAAATCCAGTGCTAGTCGCTTCGAATTCGAGCTCGCTCTGATAGGCTTGCCATGGAGCACCAGTGAACTGATTGCTTGTCGACAGGCGCATATCGGCGACATTATCATTGGCTTTTATCTTGAGCTGTAAAAAACGGGAAGTGGTTGTCTCCTCACCATTATTGATAACAATAACGTCATCTCCAGATGGGAAGAGGTCAACATAGATTGTCGCAGAATAAAGTTTGACTTCTTTTGTTTTAGGTATTCGTACCTGTACATAAACAGTTTGCTCACCTATACCTTCTAACTCAAAACTGACCTCTTTCTGAATGGGCTCCCAATCTTGGTTAAGAAAGGCCTTGTTTTGTGAAATCATCATTTCACTGGCACCCTCTGGTGCGACAATATAAACGGTTACGTTTCTTGAAGACGCTATCTTTTCTCCCAGGTTGATCACCACCCCAGGCTTACCATCAAGAATTTCTTCGGCAGACTTTTGGTTATCGGTGTTGCTCGAATCTCCAATATCTCCATTTGCTTGCGACGCCCCCCCACCTGAAGGACCGATTCCTCCGCCACAGGCACTTAGTATAAATAAGCTAAAAAAGATAGTACTGAGCTTTTTCATGGTCGGTCCTTGTGAGTTTCCTTTGTTATTGCTTGCTACCTATTCTCTAGTCGCGATAAAATAACTTATGATTAATATTTTCCGTTTAAGTGAGTCACCTATGCCGATTTACGAGTTCTCCTGTCAATCTTGTGGCCACATTACCGAAGTTATCCAAAAGCTGTCCGATCCTTATCCAAAGCAGTGTGAAAAATGTGGTTCCTCTTCTCTAAAGAAAATTATCAGTTCAATCTCACAAAACGCTCAGCTGTCCTCGTCTGCTGGTGAAGAAAAAGCTGCTCTGCAAGCTGTGGCTGAGAAACCACTTACCCCTAAACGAGTGGGTAAGTGGGTCAAGGATAGCAAGGGGCATAAAGTCAAAGTTGAAGACTAATGGACCTCTTACTAATTATCTTCGATCCAATCAATGACAGCCTGTCGGTTTACTGCTGAATCAAAAGACGAGTTTTGCGGCATACTAAGCGGATCACTTTCGTCGAGAGTGATGCGTTGGAGAACTTGGTTGCGGGCATTCCAAGCGCCTTCAAACTCGTTATATTCGCCATGGCAGCTAATGCAGCCGTTATTTTGGAAAATCGTTCTAATATTGTTAATCCAAGCCAATTCGGCTGGCGAAAGTTCGACTTCTTCGATGTCGGGGATTTCCTCTGTCTGTTCAACAGGACTTTCTATAACCTTATCGCCTTCTTTGGCTGGAGTTTTATACTTAATTTCAACAATGGTACCCGTAGGAATGGTTGTAGGAAGAAGAAGTGTCTGAGTGGCTGTACGGAACTGCCATCCTTCAATGGGGTTACCATTGACAAGTACTTCCAGTGATCCTTCGATAACTTCACGCTCAAACTGCTCCGATACTGAAAAGAATGCTGTTTTCGTGCCTTCAGTCACTACTTTCCGCATAAATTCAACGTAGTCTTCTTCGCAGATGTTCTGAAAGATTCCACCGGAAGCTTCTTGAAGTTTTACCATTTTATTCCTTCTCTTATATTCGAGAAAGACACTAGGATCATCTGAGTTGGCGTAATACTGGCCTTGGTTAGTGTGAATTTTAGTCTCGTCAGTTTTAGTATATTCACAACCTTCTTTTGGTGCGCCCAGGACATTTACAATCCAGTTGCCGGCTCCCCTACTTTCATCGAGCAATTCGATAATTTCAGAAGTCTCTCGTGATTCTTTGATAGGATCAGAAATACCGACAAATAAAATACTTAGTAAAGCTCCGTCTCTAAGAAAACCATTGCTCGAGCTTGTTTCTTCGGCATTATTTTTAAGGAACCTCTCAATAGATGTTAGAGGAAAGAAGAAATTAGGATTGTTTCTCTGTGCTCCCTCTGAGACTTCAGCTCCCGGCTGCGTATTACTTCTCTCTACGACTTCATCGACGAAGTTAGTTGCATTAGCGTCAAAGGCAACGGGGTCTCCTTCGATACCTTTCAGGAGATGGCCGGCCTTAGTGATCATTTCTTCGTCATTGTTGAACATTGACTCAAGAAAACCGAGTTTGAAATCAAGCTTTGAAAAGTAAAGCCTAACAGCAAATTCCTGATAAGCTCTTGTGACATCATTATTCGATACATAAAGACGTTTTGAAAATGGGTTTTGATTCGAGTGGATCGTGCCTGAGTTTTCTTTAAGAACTAACACATCAACTGGTGGGTTTTCATACTCGGCGGTAACAGAAAAAACAATCTGGGTTTCTGGTCCTGTATTGAGCTCTTCGCCTTCTTCGGATGCGTTTTCGGCTGAGTCTCCTGCACCGCTATTATTTTTGTCATCATCTCCAAAAATTCCCATTCCACACCCAGAGATAAGGAATAATGTTAAAAGGCTAAGGGCGTTTTGCTTAATGTGCTTTTTCATTGTCGATCCCATCGTAGTTTTTTGTCGACCTCTACCAAAAATTTGACAGATACGACGTCCTAAGACGTCGCCTTAGGTGAGATGTCTAGCGGATACTCGATCCCTGTATCTATATCGTGTGTAATTTTTGCTACAAGAGAGAGTACGTGTTTGTGTTCAAGCACCCTCTCTGTTGAGCTATTTGACATCTTATAATCTTCGCCAGCTTGACCCGCTCCATTGGCATTACCTAAGAGGTTTACAGGTGTTACATTTCCAAAAACGCCGTTGCGAACAAGCGAAGATGGCCCTGAAATAATTGTCATTCCGCCAGCTGCGTCTCCATTGTTAGCTGAGCGACCACCGTCAGAGACAACCACGGTAACAGCGTTGGGAAGCTCCTTTGAAATCCTTACGTAAACATCGGCGAGCATCGCGATGCCAGTGAGGGGAGCAATTCCGAAGTTACCACCAGGGTTACT
>CAZBDM010000051.1:3902-14374 GCA_964490675.1 uncultured Oligoflexales bacterium | reverse complement strand
AATCTCCTTTTCGTTACTATCAAAGGCTTTTTTGAAGGCATTTTCAGCTTCAAGGAAGTCAGGAATAGTGCGAGCCTCAACGCTTAGCATAATTCCTCTAAGATTGTGTGCATGAGAATTACTTGGCTGCTTTTTTAAGAGAATTTGTCCATAGTAAGCTGCTAGTTGATACTGCCCACTAAGCGCCAAAGACAGAGACAAAATAGTAAGAGCATCACGATCCCCCGACTTGCGCATTAAGTATTTTCTCGCCGCTCTCTCAGCATCTAACTCAGCACCGGTTGCCAACATTGCTACCATGCGTTGTATTTCATTATCTGAAGAGTTTTTTATCTCAATCCACTGTGGTTTTTGATAGGGCGAAAGCATTGGAGTTTTTGATCCCGAGTAACGTACAATCACATCACCGGCGCTTGGATCAAAGATACCTCCACCGAGGTTTTCACTTTCGGTTTTACAAGAACTTAAGACCAAAAAACTTGTAAGAAGAAGTAACTGAATTAAGTTTCTAAAAAGCATATAGATGGTTCCATTAATTATCGACAGTCACCCACTGTACGTATGCATTGGCGGTATCGCCGTTGATAGTTTTAAAATTACGATCGCCGAGAGTGTGCCAAATGGCATATTGTGTCCAAGTCGGCAAGACATAGCCTCTATTTGTAAGGCTGTCCACTTTTCTATTTGCATTGACAACTGCAGAGGCGACTTTGTCTTCGAGAACCTCCTTCTTTACAATAAAGTCATTAATCACTTTTTCTTCGTATGTTTCTGGAATTCTGAAGTCTTTGATCAGCTCGAGCAGTCTCTCGCCAAGACGAGCAATTCTGTAATTTGCCACCATGCAGTAACTCGATGTTCCTCCGGTACATACGTTTTGATAATCTTTTTGAGTTTTTACGAATTGATTGTAGCGGTCAAACACAGCTTGTAGAGGCTCTTTGACTAAGTGACTATTGACTGATTTAAGCATCGGTCCTATTTTACTCTCAGCCAGCAAAAATCTTACCTCACCAAGATGCTCTTGACCAATGGCGTTGGTTGCTAGCGGGCGCATCATTGTTTCCAGTCTTGAAAGCTGAGCGACATTGCGCGTTTGTGCATAGTACCTGGCGACAGATGCAATTACGATTGCCTTTTTGTCCGCTGGCATGCGTTGTTTGAGAAGTAAGTTTGCGATTCCTACTGATTTCTTCTTGTCACCGTACTTTTCTTCTATTCGCATCCAAGTAATGCCAGAATCGATCTTTTTGGAAGTGGGAATCTTTAAGGTTTTAAATCTTGTTTCGAGTACTTTTGCAGCTTCGCGATAGAGACGTCTTCCCATATAAAGATTTGCTAGAGTTTCAGAGATATCATCGACATTTTTGTCATTCGGGAAATAACGAAGAAAACCCTTATAAAAGAGCATAGTATTTTCTTCAAGAGCTAAGTCAATTGACCAACTCCCTCCGTTAAAAAGTGCCTGTTTGAAAAAACGCGTTTTGGGGTATTCGTTGATAAAGTTAATCAAAGTAGTGATCGCGTTTTTGTTTTCATTACCCGCTCGATAGGCTGTCGCTAGAAGATACATGCCATGGTCACGATCCTTACTTTTAAACTTACTGACAAACTCGCGTAGCTTCAAAATGGCTGTTTTATACTGCTTTGAAGACAAAGCTTGACGGCCTCCCTCATAAAGAGATTGAGGCAATAATACCGCCACATTTATTGCTTTGCCGGCATAAATCGGCTTCAACCGGGCGCTTCGCGCAAATCGAGACAGAGCCTCAACGTCTTGCCATCTTTTCGCTTTTAAATAGGCTGTTAGCATTATACCAGATGCGTAGTTTGCCTCTCGCTCATTGGGGGACTTCTTGATTGATTGATCCCAAATCTCAAACCCTTCCTTTGACTCTCCTCTATCAAGGTGAAGGAGACCAATATGACCGACAACATTCCAGTCGACTTTATTACCATTTAGAGCATGAATATCTTGGTAAATCTTGAGTAGGGTTTGACGCTCCTTTTTTTGTTCAGACTTAATTCCATTCCAAGGAGCTTTTGAAGGCCAGCGCGAAAGGATTTGCTGAGAATTTACTGCTGAAATGAGGTAAACCCGGCGTTTCTCTCCCTTGTTTTTAGCAGCAAGTTTTTGGTAGAGAGCAACAGCTGGCTGGTACTCTTTATTTAGGACATGAAGTTTTGCAATTTGAGCTTCTACTCTCTCTATTTCAGCATCTTCCTTTATGACTTTCACATAACGCTGGGCTAGAGAAATGATGGCAGAACGGAACTTAGCATTCGCTTTGGTTGATGATGCTAGAGAAATATTTTGATTGATAAGAGCTCTATGTCTTTTGGTAACTTCCTTCATAAACTTCGCAGCTTTTCGGCGTCGTAGTTTTGCTAATTCCTTATCTTCGAGAAGATTTTCGTATCTTTTTCTGGCAGACATGAGCGCTTTTTCATAGCTTGTATAGACTTTAGTTTTCTTGTAAAGCTGTTCTTCCATAGTGAGAATTCGAATATCTACCAAACTTTCGAAATTTGGCTCCCGAAGTTTTTTCACGAGACTTGCATAACCATCGATCGCTTTTCTGGCTTGGCCCTTATTCCAAAGATAGAGAATATCTCTCTCAGCTATAGCATCAAGCTCTGCATATTCTTTGAAACGAGTAAGTTTGAGTGGTGGCTTAGTCCATGGCGCTTCGTCACCTTCAGCTGTTCGCCAAACCGATACAGAGAAATCAAAAACAGCTCGTTTTTGTTTGTTTGACAGAGAGAACGATTTGTTGGTTGCGGAAAGCAGATACTTCTTGTAGTTGGCATTAGGTTTGCCACTTCTAACACCTTTTGCATTAATACCTGCTGTGAATCTTGCAATCGCAAGTCGCCCCGCCACTGCAGCAGCTGCTGGTAATTTTCGTAATTGCGCCCTTATGGCTCTCACACCAGAACGCTTACCACTTTCTATGTCTTCGATCGCCAAGTAGAATTTGACTGGTCGAACAAGTTCTCGACTAAGCTTGCCACTTTTCAATAAGTTAACGAGACGCTTTCCGTTCATCGCTACAGCTTTTTTAAGAAGAATGCGGTTGATGAAAAGATGAAAACGACCGTATGCTTTTTCACCCAAATCAGTTGATATCTCTTGGTATTCCTCGGCCAGATTGATAATACGCTCTCGCGCTGCTTCGAGGTCTTTTTCAAGCTGAATTTTTTTGAACTTGGTTGGTGACTTTCCAGTGATCTGGTCTTCTAGATAGTAAGCAAGTTTTGCATAATTCTGTAGCAACTGCTTAGCAAGCTTGCCTCTTTCTGCGCCTGTTTTCGAGCGGTAAATCTTAGACACCTGCGCAGCTTGTTTTGAAACAAATTCAGCCTCTTGCAAGTTTTTAGGAACGGTTAGGCTGGGATCCCTGTACCCTTCCTCAACCGAAGGCAAGTCAACCGCTCTTTCTATCTTAAGCGGAATGATTGGTTTGAAGGCTCCCTGCGCGAAAGCTGGATAGCTTCCAGACAGGAGAAAAAGAAAGACCATTGATAATTTAAGCAAGTGCTTGAAGGTACTGATCAATTGTCAAGACCTCAGTGAAATACCAAATGATTTGGCTATAATTTTAACTAGATAACACTAAATATTGTAAGGGAGCTGCAAAGCAACTGTCCAGTAGGCAAGCTTGTACCCCAAAAAAATGCTTCGCTAGTTCTCGAGATTGACTGAATAAGTTGAAGATTTTCACGCTTTCACTATATTATCTCTCTTTATTCTGAATGCGGAAAGTAAAGCCATGCTTGAAGACCTTTTTAGAGACTTAGCACCTGAAGATCAGAAGATTGTTGAAGAAGAATTAAGCATTCTATCAGAAATACTCAGTGCCATCGAAAGCGAAAAGAAACAACGCTCACAGGAGGAAGGTTCTAGGCGGCAGCGTTTATTAAACTTGCGAGATGAGACTCACGGCGCCATTAAAAGCGATCTCTCTTCTCTTTACGAACAAATCCGCAATCAAAGCGCACTGGCAAATCGCGGCCAACGGACAGTACTTCCCGCTCTAGAATCACCCTACTTCGCTCGCATGCAGATGCAGGAAGATGGTAAAATAAAAAATATCCTCGTCGGTTTTTCATCTTTCCTTAGTAAAGAAACAAAGTTTCCCATAGTCGATTGGCGAGTGGCTCCGATCGCTAAAGTCTTTTTTAAATACAAAGAAGGACAAGAGTATGAAGAAGAACTTCCTGGTCGTGTTGCCGAAGGGACGATTAAGAAACGGCATATTCTGACCATTCATAACGGCAAGCTTCTTGAAATCATTGGCAAAGAGTATCACTTCAAAGTCGATGAGCATGGTCATTGGATAAAACTCTCTAGCGAAAAACAAACCCATTTTGAAGGCGGTCAAAGAGAGGCATTAAGAAGTAGTAACTTCGGCACAGGTCTAGGAGGTAAACCGTCGGCGCAAGTTTCTTCTCTGTTAGATGCCGATCAATATGAAGTTATTACAGAAGATCCATTTACCCCACTTCTCGTCTTGGGAGGTGCTGGATCTGGTAAGACAACCATCGCACTACACCGTTTGGCATCACTCAATGCAAAGCAGCCGGATGTTTTTAAAGCACAGTCGATGGTCGTTATTGTTCCTGAGATAGGGATTGCTAAGCTTTCCAAGCTTCTCTTAAGGTCGATCTTCATGGGTAATGTCGAAGTCGTTACTTTTGATCAATGGGCCGCCCAACATGCTCGGCAAATCATAGCTGCTTTGCCGAAAAAAACCTGCCAGGAAACACCTTCTAAAGTTGTTCATTTCAAGCGGCATCCCGTCATTTTAAAAGTACTCGACCGTTATATAGAAAAACTTCATGATCAACTCATTGACAAAATCAAAGATCAGTTTCCTGATGTCGACTTTGCTGATCACTGGTTACAAAAGTCACCACAGACAGCATTATCACATTGGCTGACACAGCTGGAAAAACGGGTGCTGGGACACTATGAACGAAAGCAGATCGATCGTAGCCGGAAAGTTCAAAATGTTTTTAAAACACTGAAAAGAGACCTTGGTAATCTCAATCAAAAACGTGAGGAACTGTTTAGTGATCATCAGGTTCTCGCCGAAGCCATTACAGCTTCCGAGGGAGCTATAAGCGAAGAAATGGTAAATGAAGTGATTAGTCATACCCGCAATCAGTTTGTCGAAGATGAAGATCCATATGCGGGTATAGATGTAGAAAGAAAAACAGCCATTGATGGACATGAAGTCGACTGGCACACGCCGGAAGACTTACATGGGACAATCGACAATGAAGACTTTACCGTTCTCTTTCACTTACTGAGGCGCATAAATGGAGAACTGAGAACCCACAAGGGTTCGCTACCTCATTATCGCCACTTAGTTCTTGATGAAGCCCAGGAACTAGCTGTCGTTGAACTTGCAGTTGTTGGTGAAAGTATTGCCGAACCACCAAGCTTAACGATTGCCGGTGATTCAGCCCAGCACATTGACGCATCGGCAACCTTTCAAGATTGGCAAAACGTTCTCGATCATCTTGGACTAGTTGATGTCAAGTCTACACAACTAAAAACAAACTATCGCTCAACCATACCGATCGCCGAATTTTCTCATGCGGTACTGGGTGATCTTGTCAAGGAAATGCCTACCGCAAAACGCCCTGGAGCGCCTGTCAAAGTGACATCGATGCCTGGGTTTGGGCAAGGCATCGTTTTAATGGTCGATGAACTTTCAGATCTCATAGAAAAAGAACCGCTTTGTTCCGTTGCCATCATTGCCCGAACCCCAGAAGCTGCGAGGCGCTTTTTTCACGGTCTTGATAAGCTGATTGATGCAAGATTGGTTGAAAATGGCAATTTCTTTTTCGATCCAGGTATTGACGTTACCAACGTCTCTGAAGTCAAAGGCCTTGAGTTCGATTATGTCGTTATTCCCGATGCCGACTCTCATACCTACGGGGAAGACGAATTTTCGCGACGCGCCTTACATGTTGCCTGTACACGAGCAATTCATCAACTATGGGTCATTTCGACATCCAATCCAACTGCAATTTTGCCAAAACAAGAGAAGACTAGCCACTCCTAGTGAATTCAGTTATTATCACCTAAATTTTTAAAGAAAACGGTCATATAAACAGGGAAGTTTAGGTGATGAAGTTACTAGAGGCCATTCAAACTATTTGTCTCGTTTTCCTATTTATCCCGAGTCATTCTTCTTTTGCACGCCATGCGGTAGCTGATCATTCAAAGATTTTTCTCCTTGATGACTCACTTCACTTGGTCTTACGAGCCCTAGATGACGATCTCATTCAAATCGAGCTCACCCCTCGTTCACCTGGGGATAATCATCAAACTGAATTATCCCCAATGATTGCCAAAAGAGATTACGACGGACCCACTCAACTAGAATGGCGCTCAGATGGCCTCAAGACTTCTGAGTTAAGAATTACTGTTATTCCGCAAAGTCGATGTTTTATTGCAGAAGATACAGCGAGAGGCTTTTTGTTAGGAAGATTTTGTGCAGGCAGCTTTCAAGATGACTGGAAAAACCTCGAAATCTATAGCGAGCAAAATCGTAACGCATACGGCCTCGGCTCTTATTTTCATTCTCCCACAACATCTGATGGTGACTGGATTGGTAAGGTTTGGGATCCCACTTATGATTCTTTTGGTAACCGCATGAGGGGATTTTTTGGCGGTGCTAATGCTTATCTTATGATTCCTATTCTTTATGCTTTAGGTGAAGGATCAAAAAACTACGGCATCTTTCTCGACCAGACCAAAAAACAACTTTGGGACCTAAGTAGCACCCCTTGGAAGATTGGTATGAATGCAGAAGCAGTGCGTTTCTTTATTCTCAGTGGTGATAACCTTAGAGATCTTCGTAGCGATTACCTCGAGTTAACCGGTATGCCAGCCGTTCCCCCGAAAAAGACCTTCGGACTTTGGGTGTCTGAATTTGGTTATGAAAGCTGGGGAGAAGTTTTTTCGCTGCTTGAAGAGTTAAGAAGAGAAGGGTTTCCTCTAGAGGGATTCGGTATGGATCTTCAGTGGTTCGGGGGTAACTTTGGTGACCCAGACAATTCAAAAATGGGCACTTTGACTTGGGATGAATCGCGTTTTCCAAACTTCCGTCAAGTCATCAACGACTTGAAAGTGAATCAAGACATAGAATTGATGACTATTGAAGAACCTTATATCGCCAGTCATTTGGAAGAACACCGAGAGCTTGCTACTAGAGGTCTCCTTGCTAAAGACTGTCAAAACTGTCCACCAACCTTCATTGACTACGATCCCTGGTGGGGAAGGGGCGGTATTCTGGACTATAGCAACCCTGAAACGCAAAGATTTTGGCACCAATACCGACGCCAGAGCCTTTTTGAAATGGGAATTAGCAGTCATTGGCTAGACTTAGGTGAACCCGAACAATATAACGACTGGGCTTGGTATCACGGCTTTCCTGAAAAGAACCGACATAAGCACGAAGACATCCACAACCTTTATAACTTTAAGTGGGTCGAAAGTATTTATGATAATTATTTAGTCCTCGGTAATCGTGAGAGACCGATGATGCTTACCAGATCTGGCACGGCAGGAATCCAGAGGTTTGGTACTTCGCTATGGTCAGGAGATATTGGCACTGACTGGGGAAATCTACGTGCCCAACACAATGTCCACATGCACATGTCTCTTTCGGGAATCGATTACTATGGCAGTGATGTGGGAGGCTTTCAAAGACAAAGACGGCCCATTCAGGGTGATGTCGACCAACTCTATACCGCGTGGTTTGCAAACAGTGCGCTTTTTGACATACCTCTTAGACCGCACGCCTGGAATCTTGATAAGAAACTTTCGACATCTCCCACAAGAAAGGGTCACCTCAAAAGTAATTTGAAAAACACCCTAAGACGCTATCAATTAACGCCATACTATTATTCACTCGCTCACCTTGCATATGAGAAAGGCGAGGCAATAACCTCTCCTGCTGTTTACCATTTTCAAAATGACGATAATCTTCGTGTGAAAGGGGACCTAAAGATGATCGGTCCTTATCTTTACACCAAGGCCTTGGCCGACCCTTACCTTACAGCGACCAATATCTATTTACCAAAGGGTGAATGGTATGACTTCGAAGAGCAAACTCTGTTTACTAGTTCAGGCGTGACATATAACGATTTCCCTGTCTTTTTTGAGGGGGCATACTCACTTCCACTGTTCGTAAGAAAAGGTGCCATTTTACCATTATCTGACGAAACGAGTCCGATGAAAAACGTCGGTGGCAGAAGACACCAAAAAGATCAACCAGCAACAGCCTTACTCATAAGAGTTTATCCAGACGAAGAACCAAGCTCATTTGTCTTTTTTGAAGACGACGGTTATAGCTTTGACTATCTCAAAGGCCAAAAGGCCAAAATCAACTTAAGACAATCGACCAGCGAGAATCTCATTAAAGTTCTCGTCTCAAAAAATATAGGAAGCTTTCAAATGAAGGAGCGTCCTTTAAAGATCCAATCTCTTTTTAAAAACAAAAGAGCTTTATCAGTTAAGTTAAACGATCGTCTTATCGAAACCTGCTCAGATCGAATCGATCACTCATGTTGGTCAGTCACTCAAGATAGTTTTCTCGAGCTCAAATTCACCCAACATGATTTCAGTCAAGATCTAAATGTTGAAATAGAGTTCTCCGAGATATCCGATGATCACAAGTTAGCGTTTATCGTCTGCGAAAATGCATATCCTGTCGCAAATCAGAAGGTTTATGCACTAGGCAACAGTGAATCATTCGGCTTTTGGCAACCTCAAAGAGCCTTACCTTTAATGAAAGCTTACGATGGAACGTGGCTTGGATTATCTAAACAAATACCAGCAAACAAGGATATTGAATGGAAGTGTATTATTAAAGATCCCCAAACAGATGAAATCACTTCCTGGCAGCCGGGAGATAACAATAGCTTTACGACTGCATCTCCGGATCAATACTTAGGAAGATTTAAAGGCCGCTTCTAAGCAACGTGACTTAATGGACATTCATTGACCGTTGTTTGATTAAGTGGACAGGACATCTCAACGAAATCTCTGACAAGATCCCATTGATTTTGATAGACAATCAAATCATTAAGCACCTCTCGAATGGTGTGATTTGCGTTTTCAATACGCATAGGATTAGTTTTGAAATCGTAGTATGCGGCAATATGAGTCGCTTGCAGCCAGAGCCTCTCTTGATCACTACAACTTTCCTCTAGCCACTCTTCTGGGGCAGCAATTTTACTAACAAAGAAGTCATCAAAAATCGATGCTTCTTGAAAAAGAAGTTTTACAAACTTGATAACTCTTTTACGAGTATAGGTTTGGGTTTCCAAAAAATGTAAGGTCTCAAGAGGCACTTTCTGTAATTGTTCCAATTCTTCATCTGCCAATTGATCGACAGATTTCGCTAATACACTTTTGTCAACTGAACTAAATCCCTGATTAAAGTGCAGAATAGCATGGATTAAATCCCACTTAAGTGATTCATCGACCGGGTCCTCATTAAGATATTGCATGAATGAATAAGCGTAAACTGCCGTTGCCATTGAATGCTGAAAGAGCCCCATTCTCAGATCTTTCATCATCATCTGACAGTATATTTCTTTTTCGTTAACATAATTCAGAAGTTCATCTTCAAAAGCACGCGGATCGTAGTATGGAACCAAGAACATGTGCGACGTTGGGCTAATCCTTGTAAAACTATTAGTGATCTTTTTCGGTTCTTTCAACACATAGGTCTTTAAATCTCCACCGTTTGCCGTCAAGGAGACTTGTTTTAAGGGTTCACAATCGAAAAACTCTGACACACGCCAGTGAATCTTTTCCGAGATAATAATTGAATTAGATTGTGTTTCTTTTTGCAAATGAGCAGTGACATTAACAGCAGTGCCTAAAACATTTTCTTTCTTCTTTTGTTTGGGACCCAAATGTCCCAATACCACGTCCCCAGCGTGAATCGCCAGTCTAATTCCGCTGGCGGGATAGGCTTGTGATTTACCGTTAATTAGAAAGCCTTTCCTATACTTCGAAAGAATAGCATAGGCAGCAAAGCTCGCTTCTACTTCATGACAAAAACTTGCCTTTTTAGCACCAAAGATCGCGATACAACCATCACCGGTTTCAGCCATGTGTTCACCAAGCCCACTTGCTTCAATCTTTTCAAAAAACATGCTCTGTAAATTTTGAATCTGACTACCAATTGCTTCGGGGTCGTTGATTTTAGTAATCCACTCTGTTGATCCCTCTAGATCAGCAACAAGAACCGAGACGAGGCTTTTCCTAAAGACATTTTCCTGCTGCTTGTCTTTTAACTCATGCAGTGGTTTTTCAGTCTTTTGGCGTTGATCTACTGTGACACCTTTCGCCTCTTCCACTTCTTCTGCTTCGTCCTTGTGCAGACGGGACCATATTCGTTGAAAGAAGATTTTTCGAGAACCATAGCGAGGTCGACCCG
>CAZBDM010000051.1:3493-3892 GCA_964490675.1 uncultured Oligoflexales bacterium | reverse complement strand
TGATTCGTCTTGAGAGCGAAAAAAAACAGTCGTCATCAGAGCAGCACTAGCCAAGACAAAAACCGCCAACAAAATTTTTGCAATCATCATGGGCATCGCAAATATAATGACTAAAACCCCCAGAGAACCCCAGAAAACGGGGCTGCACAAAGTTGTGCGTAGAGACCGCCCAAAGTTTATATGCGACTGATGCAAAGTCTAACCTTCCCTTTACAAGAAAAAATTTGGTGTTTTTCTTTATAGATTCCCCTTCGGAGGCAAGACTTGAGATATAAGAGCTCTCTAATTCTTCAAATATTTTAGCTGGTTAGTTGTAATAATAAGATTCATTTCGAAATGACATATGGTTTAAAGCATGTCAGGGCGGCGGTTGACAGCTTCCTCGTTACTTGGGCTCGT
>CAZBDM010000051.1:3037-3483 GCA_964490675.1 uncultured Oligoflexales bacterium | reverse complement strand
TGGGGGGGTGGCAGAGCTTTTTTAATTGACTTCGGCGCCGCCTGTTTGATCTTGATTTCCTGGGCTCGTTTAGCACTTCTTGGAAAGAGCCCGCTTTTCTAGCCCGGCGATCTTTTCAACTCACTGGTATCAAGGCTCCGTTGACTCTCGCAGTTAAATCACCAACCATTTGATAGACTATGTCAGATAGTTCAGCAGGCTTCACCCACTTGGAAGTATCAGCGTCGGGCATGTCTTTTCTATTCTGGGGATTGTCAATGATCGTTGGAAGGACAGCATTAATTTTGATGTTTTTGTCTTTAACCTCTTGCGCCGCACAACTTAACAGCTGATTGAGAGCCGCTTTTGATGCCAAATAAAGCCCCATCCCTGGCTCACCAAGACCTTGTGAAGATCGCGCCGAAACAAAAACCATGCGCCCGTAGTTTCTGTCGATAAACTTTGGC
>CAZBDM010000051.1:0-3027 GCA_964490675.1 uncultured Oligoflexales bacterium | reverse complement strand
TTCAAGCATTCTAAAGTAATCGTTTTCGCTGCTACTTACAATGTGCTGCCAGACAAACCCTCCCGCGCAATTGATTGCAGCTGATAGAGGCCCATGCTGATTTTCAATCAAATCTACCTGACTGGTAAAATCAGCCAACGTGCCTTCAGAGGTGATGTAACAAGATAATTGCTTCTTAGGCTCTGAAAACGAGTTCAGTAGATTTTCTTTTGAACGCTCACTCCGAACAAGAGCACTCACCCTGTAACCTTGGTCTAAAAACTTCCGACAACACGCCGACCCAAGACTGCCATTAGCACCTAAAATCACAATATGTTTGGGAATTTCCTTCATACAACCTCCGCCTTCAATCTTAACCGCCGAGACACACTGTAACACCAAGTAATCACCAAACAAATCACAATCAATTATTGTTTGAACAATTACATATAAGCTTGTATATTTTCGTCTCAAATTTTTCACGGCAATGAAACAAAGGTAGGTATATGCCCATGAGCAAAGTTAATCCAGTCACCATAGGACTTTTGACTGTGTTCTGTGTGATTTTTGCACAGGGGGCCCAAGCTAGTCCGAAAGATCTGCCCTCCGCTCCAAGATTTTCAGTCGCACCGGATGACTCAGACCGTTTTATCGCCACTATGGGCTTAACCGCAGAACAAAGGGCTGCCATTTTTACACTTACAATGGGTGAGATTGATTTTAGAAATATCTTTATAGACACTGACCGATACGGATTCAATCCTGGCTTGCAAGGCTTTCGACAAGCTGTCGAAACGAGCCGTCTGATCAGTCGCATGAATGAGCCCCCCGGCTGGCTTTCAGTCAATTCAGATGCCGACCCTTATTTGGCGGAGCAATGGTGGCTCGATGCTTTGGAGCTAGAAAAAGCTTGGTCTTTGGCATCTGGAAAAGGTGTGACGATTGCAGATTGTGATGCTGGCTATTACTTGAACGAAAGTGATTTGATTCCCAATCTTTTAGTGAGTAAACGATACGATCTTTCCGATAAAGATAATCGTCGTACAGTTGACGATGGAAAGTTTGTCTTCCACGGCACAGCTGTTGCTGCCATTATGGTCGCCGCTAAGGATGGCAAGGGTACAAACGGCATAGCCTACAACGCAAAACTTGTTCCCTTACAAAACTTCAATTACCTAAGTGAGCTTGACGACATTAATAAAGAGGAAGCTACGGCTGCGTGCGTACTACGAGCAATTGCTGAGCCCGAAGTCGATATCATAGTCGTTGCCAGTCAGACCCACTACGGCTCTTCAGAAACTTTCCTAGGAACGAGAAACGCCATTAAGCTCGCTGTTAAAAGTGGCATTCCCGTGATCGTTGCTGCAGGTGACAACTCTAAGCAGCTTAGCGTCGAAGAAAAAGACGACACCGGATCGATTATTGTGGGGGCACTGAGAGCTGACGGTTCAACAGCAAACTTCAGTAACAAAGGCGAGCGCGTTAGCCTTAGTAGCTACGGTGAAAAGATCACGACTCTTACCGGCCCTAACGGACGCATCAAACCATTTGCTGGAACACCTGCTGCAGCTGCCCAAGTAGCTGCTACGGTAGCCTTGATGTTTGAGTTAAATCCAGTCCTGATTCCCGACCACATCACTTCAATTCTGAAGGAAACGCGGACAATCAGTGAATCTAATCGAGATGTTGGTGGCAAACTAGATATCTATCGTTCATTACTAGCGGCCCTCAGACACCAGGGAGACCAAGTTAAAAAACGCGAGTTGTCTTTTTTTCGACAACGAGTCATTGATATTATCAATGGTAAAAGCTAGGACTTGTTCATCCAGCTCATCGTATCGACAATTTTCTCAACGACAAGCGCAACAGGTTCATCAGAATCTTTCGAAAAGAGACTTGCTGGTTCACTATCAACAACAGTCTCGATAAACACGCACTTCTGGGACTCACCGGTGGGAAATAAGATCACCCAACGACTCCACTTGTCATCTTGATTATCTTCAAAATCGTAAAAGTATGCAGCGCTGGTTCGTCCGTTTTTTTGGTGAGGTAACGGACCGAATGAAATGACTTTAGCTTCGTCGAATAAGAAGGTGTTTTTTTCAATATGGCTTTTCAGGACTTCACTGGCAGGTAATAAATCGCCTTGTGGAGACTCTTTTTGGCAAGCTTCGTTAAACACGAAGATTTCATGGATACTATTGGTGCTACTGACCATCGTAAGTTCGTGAGCGTGACTTTGATGTCGATCAATTTCGGTGTGATTAATTTCGAAATCATCTGGGACTTCAAACTTAAGATCGAAGCCATAGATCTCGAGAGTTGAAGACGAATCATCGTCTGCCGGTAGCTGAGACTGTTTCGAAGTCGGTCCACAAGAACTGACAAACAAAAATAAGCTAATAAAGATAAAGTAAAGCACCTGGGAGGGATTAGGTTTAGGCATTCTTTCTCCTTCTGAACGGCGGCAGCTTAGCATACTTTGCACACAAATTAACCACAACAAGAAAAAAACCATTTATTATCGAGGTATACGTACCATTTTAGCTGATCATGTAACTTTGTTTTCAGCTTCCTCGAAACCTAAGGCGTATTTAAGATGGCTTAAAAAGGCTCGTTTTTAGGATCAAGCCATGACATCAATAGACTAAAAAGAATTTACGATTGAGGAGTGGTTTTTAAAATGGCAAAAGCAGATACATATAATTTGGTAGTCATAGGTGGTGGTTCAGCAGGTCTAGTCTCAGCATATATTGCCGCGGCAGTCAAAGCTAAAGTTGCGCTTATTGAACGAGACAAAATGGGAGGCGACTGTTTAAACACAGGCTGTGTGCCATCTAAGGCTCTTATAAGGTCAGCAAAATTTGTTCATCAATTAAAAAACCATAGTCTCTACGGAATCAAAAACGCTTCTTACGAGTTTGACTTTAAAGATGTAATGACTCGAGTCCATGAGGTTATTACGAAGATAGAACCTCACGATAGTGTAGAACGCTATACCGGTCTTGGTGTGGAGTGCATCAAAGGCGAAGCTGAAGTCATAGACAA
>CAZBDM010000050.1:8995-14466 GCA_964490675.1 uncultured Oligoflexales bacterium | reverse complement strand
CAAAATAGCTTCCGATCTCACTTTAGATGCCTTGGCGAAAAGCTTGTAAAAGTCCTCAAAGCGTTCAAGAAGTCTTTTACGTTGTTCAGTTTTGAAGGCTAACTTTTCATCTTTTGAGCTGCCCAGTAAAGCTTCTACATGCTTGAGCTGCTCTTCAGATAGCTGTGACTTTAGACTTCTTCTAATTGTCGGTGGCGCTCCAAACTCAACTGGCGATTGGATCATGTGATAAACAGCCGTACTATCGTCGATTAAAGAACGCCAAACCCTGTTGACGCTTTGATAATTGCTGATCACCATGTCTTTTGAGCTTGAATCAGTAAGCTGGGACTCTATTTTTTGGATCTCATTTTCGAGATCTTCATACTTATCGAGGATCTTCTGAAGGCCTAAAAACCACTGCGAGGAAATCGAAGCGACACTGAGCCGATATGCTTCAATGTTACTTAAAAGTTCGGTGTACTCAGCTTGTTTTCTCTCTTGTTGTCCAAAGCTTGGGAGGGTAAAGCCGAGGCCTAGAACAAAAGTGAGCTTTAAGATCGACGCTAATTTACTCAATGAGTGCCTGTAAAAGTTTCATTAATTATCAACAAGTTTGGTTGTTGAGTCATCATATAACGAAACCTTTGATAGGGTCTATGTTCAATCTTTATGCTTGACAGTCGAGCCGAAGAAGTTCTGTGGAATAGCAGATAGCGATCACGCGCAGTATCGTCTGATCGTTTCATGACTCACAAGGATTGAAAGAGAAGAACCGAAAGAACCGGATTTTAAAAGAGAGTGCCGAGAGCGAGACTTGAACTCGCACGTTGTTGCCAACGGTGGATTTTGAATCCACTGCGTCTACCAATTCCGCCATCTCGGCGCAGAATGGAAGTCGATTTTGTATCATTTTTATCAGTCGTTCTCTAGTGAAATTTAGAAGTTGTCATTATAGACATACTGTAAGTGCAAGATCTCATATTTATTATGCTTCGGACTGTAGACGTAGATTTTGACTCCGCCATTTTCGAGCCAGTAAACATCATCACTTGTTCTTTGAAAAGACCAGATGTCGTTGGAGGAGTCATAAATCCAATCTCCCCCTTGTCCGATGACTTGGTCGGCATCAAAGGGGGTGTATGATTCGAATTTTTTAAACGCTTCGAGCTTTAAAGAGTTGTCAGCATTTTGGCATTTAAAAGTATCGAAGGCGTCTGAATCAAAGAGGTAAGGAGCGATGCAGTATTGCGCCAAACCTTTTGAGTTTTGGACTTTAATGGTAAATATCTCATCTCCAGAGTAGCTTAAACCGAAGTCTTGGGAGCCGACTATAGAGATCTTCAAAGGTAAGAGAGGGCTTTGAACACCAGGCATTTTCTCTTCGCCACTTGTGTCGCCGGTTTCCATAGACTCAGGATCTTGATCTTCAAGAGGCTCGTCATTAATAACTACACCAATTGCATGATCGTCTTCAGAGCTATGTGACTGGTTGGTGATGCCATCTAGGTCACGACTATTTTCTTTCTTCTCCGGAAGCTGTGCATTCGTCTCAGCTGCGACTAGATCTTCTTGATCAGAGTTTTCGTTCTGACAGGAAAGTATGACGAGGATCGTCAAGAACGAAAGGATGACCTTGCTTATTCTATGCCGCATCGTGATTCCCCAAATTGTAACTTTGATTGCCTTTGAAATGCGATCGGAGCACAGCTTGAGAAAGTTGAGAGAATCAGTTCACTTTAGGGATATCAGGGACTTAGAGCTTTTATTAATTCAACAAAAAAAGGGCCGCTCGGTGAGAGGCCCTCATTTTTATTGTTTGTAAGACGTAACTTATTTTTTGGCAGCTTCTTTTTCGGCCTTTCTCTTTGCAATAATCGCTTCCTGCACATTGTTAGGTACAGGATTGTAGTGCGAAAATTCCATTGAAAATTGACCACGACCAGAAGTAATTGTTCTCAAGTCGCCAATGTATCCAAACATTTCACTGAGCGGACATTCTGCCTTGATTCGGATACCAGTAGGACCTGCATCTTGAGACTGAATCATGCCGCGACGGCGGTTTAAGTCACCAATCACATCACCGACGTTTGCTTCAGGGCTGAAGACATCGACTTTCATAATCGGCTCAAGGATTTGTGGCTTGGCTTTTGGTAAAGTCTGTCTGTATGCAGCTTTTGAAGCAATTTCGAAGGCAACAGCAGAAGAGTCTACAGCGTGGAATCCACCGTCAACAAGCGTGACCTTAAGGTCTACGAGTGGGTATTCCGCAAGGACACCTTTCTCAGTGCTGTCTCTGAATCCTTTTTCGACTGCTGGCCAGTATTCTTTCGGAACGTTACCACCAGTGACTTTGGATTCAAAAGCATAGCCTTCACCGGCTTCGTTTGGCTCGATGACGTAGTCAATTTTAGCGAATTGACCCGAACCACCGGTTTGCTTTTTGTGAGTGTAAGAGTCTTCTACACGTTGAGTAATTGATTCGCGGTAGGCTACTTGTGGAGCACCGACGTTTACTTCGATACCGTGAGTTCTTTTAAGGATATCAACCTTAATATCGAGGTGAAGCTCACCCATACCTTTGATAATTGTTTCGCCAGAGTCTTCGTCGGTTTCAACGCGGAAGGAAGGGTCTTCTGCGACGAGTTTGCCGAGGGCGACACCAAGCTTTTCAGAGCTGCCTTTATCTTTTGCTTCGATGGCGATCGAGATGACCGGATCTGGGAAGACCATTGGTTCTAGGGTTGCTGGGTTATTGGGATCGCAAAGCGTGTGGCCGGTCTGGACATTCTTGAGACCAACAACAGCGATAATGTCGCCAGCTTGCGCTTCGGTAAGCTCTTCGCGGTTATCAGCATGCATCTGTACCATGCGACCAATGCGCTCGGTTTTGCTGGTATAGGTATTTAGGACTGTATCGCCTTTCTTAAGGCGGCCCGAGTAAATACGAACGAATGTCAATGCACCGAAGCGGTCGTCCATGATTTTGAAAGCAAGAGAACGGAAGGGCTTGTCAGGATCGACAATCGCTCTACCACCTGTTTCGTTGCCCTCGAGGTCCATTTCTGGTTGTGGAGGAACCTCTGTTGGATTGGGAAGGTAATCGACGACAGCATCTAGGACAAGTTGCACACCTTTGTTTTTGAAAGATGAGCCACAATAGGTGGGGAAAAAGTCAAGATTGATCGTACCTTTTTTGATACACTTCTTGATTTCTTCGAGGCTAACATCACCACCTTCCAGGTATTTTTCCATGATCTCTTCGTCAGACTCGACAGCAGTTTCGATAAGTTTTTCACGCCATTCAGCGGCGTCATCTTTTAGATCGTCGGGAATATCAACAATTTCGTAATTCATCGGGTCACCCGAATCGTCCCAGATCCAAGCTTTTTGGCTCAGTAAGTCGACAACGCCTTTGAAGTCATCTTCACGACCGATAGGCAGAGTCATGACAAGGGGGCGAGCAGCAAGAACGTCTTCTACTTGTTTCACAACCCGGAAAAAATCTGCCCCCAAACGGTCGAGTTTGTTGACGTAGATGATACGCGCGACTTTGGATTCGTTTGCATAGCGCCAGTTGGTTTCTGACTGAGGCTCAACACCACCAGATCCACAGAAAACCCCGATACCGCCATCTAGTACTTTCAGAGAACGATAAACTTCGATCGTGAAGTCAACGTGTCCCGGGGTGTCGATGATGTTGAGGCGGTGATCTTTCCAGAAGCAGGTCGTCGCAGCTGACTGGATCGTGATTCCGCGCTCTTGTTCTTGTTCCATAAAGTCTGTGGTGGCAGCGCCATCGTGGACTTCACCCAATTTGTGAATCTTACCTGTTAGCTTGAGAATCCGTTCGGTTGTTGTTGTTTTGCCCGCGTCGACGTGAGCAAAAATGCCAATGTTTCTATAGACTTCAAGCGCATCCTGTTTAGCCATTTGTTGATTATTCCCACAAAAAAGTTACAGTTAACAGCTAGGCAATATATATGCAATCGATGGAAAAAGATAGCCGTTTCAAGAAGTTTCTGTGGCGTTTTCAAGGGATTTTTTGCTTCTTTTGACTAAGAAATAGTATTGCGCAACGTTTTTTGTTGCTTTTGCCACTCGGCCAAGGTACCTCCACCTTCCGTGACAACTAGAACCATAAGAACCCTCGCAGGCACGCGTAAAGAAAGTTGTTTAAAAATGAAGATCCTATCCGCACTGGCGATCGCCATCGCCTTGATTGTTGTGGCGCCCACAGCAACCCTCGCAAATCAGCAAAACCTAGCTCTCGTCCAAGCGATCGACAACGACCCAGGCGTTAGTTCCTGTGAACGACAAGCTTCCGGATTAGACTTGCAAGACATGCTTGAGCTTGCCATTGATTCGAAAGTCATCTCTGGGGAGGCTCATGGAAGTGTTTTCAATCGCAGTCTTCCCTTTACCATCTTCAATGCACTGCTGTTCTTTAGCGGTGGTGCTTATTTTCAAGAAGTAGCGAGACCTGAGTATGTAAGCTTTTTTAACGACATCATTCTTAACGGCAAGTACTGGAAAACCTTCGTCATCGATATGGGGCTAACCTATGTCAGCCATCAGATATCGCTAGGCAATGTGCCTCATTTTAGTCAGGCGGTCGATTATTTGAAGAGTAAGGGGTTTTCCGACGACAGTGCAAGGCTTCACGTTTTAACAGTCGTTGCCTGGTTTATGATTCATGGCGGTTGGTTAGCAACTGGAGTTGAATTGAGTCTTGAGGACATCATGATTGGCACAGTCTTTACTTATTCAGCCTATCAAGTTCTCTTTCGCATGAAAAAGTTCTTATTTAATGTCCTGCCCTCGGCAAGAAACAATGCTCAATATGCCGGCCTTGCTGACGGTGCACCCATGACAGGTGAAGTGATGGAAGCGCTTGTCGGTAGACTTCAGCAGCTAAGGGGAGGGGGTACTTATACACCTTACACAGATCGCCAGTTTGAAGGGCTGATATACGATTCCCTTGAAGATAGAGGCCGCTTGGAAGCTTTTTCAAGTGTCCTTGCCCAATCTCCTATTGAACAGTATTTTTTTGCAGATGGAATCGATGTTGTCCCACAGCTAAATTTAGGCCGCAAAGCCAATCGCATGATTCGTCAGTTGCGCACTAGAGTTGCCATTATAAACGACCTCCACCAGGGATATGTCCGGGCAGCATTAAAGGTTAATCTTGATACTCGAGAACTATCAGCGGAAATGTTAAAACTCAAAGAAAAGGCCGATGAGCTGCAAAGAGAGCTAGAGGTTCAAAATAGAATCCAGATGGAGCAGCGATTCGCTTTAGCAGACATCTTGTTAACAAAACTTGAAACGCTTGCGCCCTCGTCTTTCGAAAGACATTTTATCGAAAGGGCTTTTGCCATCAAAGGATTTGTTTCAGACGATATCATTCGGATTCATCTGCGGCTCAAAGAGTTGCGTAAAGATGCTAAACGAAATCTCTATTTTATCTCTTTAGGAGACCAGACCGCTTC
>CAZBDM010000050.1:3559-8985 GCA_964490675.1 uncultured Oligoflexales bacterium | reverse complement strand
TCCTTGTCTTTGGCAGTATCTTGTTTGCAGGAGTGACTCTTTACGTTGACCAAGGACAGGTGGAGCCTTGGTTCGCATCAATACGGGACTTTGCATTCGGTATCGTTGCTTGGCCGGGTTGGCAAAGCTTGGCGGCTAGCATCGGGCTCTAAACGAAAAATCTTAGTCTATTGAAACAAGTTCATAGCGGCCTTCCGGACAAAGATCGACACTAATGTTGATGCTCTTTAGCTTCTTTCTGAGATTGTGAAGGTGAACATCCAAAGTCTTGTTCGATACTGATACGGCACCCCAAATTTTGCGCACGAGTTCGTTACGCGTGAGGCCAAATTCTGATTCGTGAAGAAGCACAATGATTTGGTATTCTTTTGCGGTGAAATAGACGGTCTTTTTGTCTCTTTGCAATGTAAATTTGGCTGAGTCGAGTGTCATGTTGACGAGGCCTTTGCTGCCCGCCGTTTCTTCAACAATTCGTCGAATTTTAATCATCATTTCGGATTGGTTGACGGGCTTTGTCAAGTAATCCCTCGCGCCAACGTCGAAGGCAGCTTTGATCACTTCGGGGTCGTCGACTTCCGAGATAATGACGAATGGAACTTCTTTGCGTCTGGCTTTTTCGATGTATTCGAGGATGTACTCTTGGTTGAGGCCAATGTCTGCGATAGCCAACGAAGGTTTAGAGAGCTTGCATGATTCTCTAAATTCTTCAAAGTCAGAAAAAATTTTGACGGCGTAATCATGAAAAAGTGTGTCTTTATAAATTCCGTGATAATTCTTGCAAGTGTCGAGAATCCAAATCTGTTTATGTGACAATCTTGTGCCTTTCTAAGAGCTCAGTTTTCTCAGTTGGTTAGAGAATAGCACTGTGGCTGTCTCCCTCATACCCCAATTGTTTCAGTGATACGATCGGAAATGGCGCCCTGAATATTCGCGGCATTTTTGGGGTTCTGAGAAGCTATAAAAATGAAAGACTTTTTTGAACAAAACTGCATTTAGCCGGCCTGGCATTTTTCACGAGCCCGATGGTTTAGTTAAGAAAATTTAACTTTTTAGTCTCTTTGAGCATACGGAAATGTAGCAAAAATCTATACAATCAAGGTTGTTAGATCACTCGGAAAGACCGTCTCATTGCTGTTTTGGCGGCCTCACAGAGTGGGTCGCTAGCATTACTATGCATCAGACTTTTTAGCGCCGGTATTGATTTTGAGTGGTGTGTAAACCGGACAGTAAGAAAACAAACCGGTTAAGATAGGAATCACACCAAGAAAACCCCAAGGTGTCTTTGGTCCGACAAAAGCTAAAGCGACGAGTACCACTCCAAAAACAACGCGCAGAGAACGATCGATTGTTCCGACATTTTTAACCATTGTTAGCCACCTTTTCTAATTCAGATTTGCCAATATGCTTTGAGTCTATCTTTAAAGTAACAGTCGTACCATGATTTTTTGGGCTCTCTTGCTTTGTTTTACTGATGATTTCGATTTCACCACCATGTGCATTCAAATATGACTTCACGAGTGGCATGCCGAATCCAGTACCATCTTCACCTTCGGTACCTTTTCTTGAAGTAGCGACAGATGGATCGAAGATAGACTCTAAGATTCGTTTTGGGATGCCAATGCCACTATCTCTGATCTGCCAAGTGACCTTTCCTTTCTCTTTAAAGGGACAAACGGTCAACTCAACCTTCGAGTCGCGTTCTGAAAACTTGATTGCATTGCTCAATAAATTTTGGAGGATTTGGACCTGGAAGATCACAGGATCGACCTCAATGTAAGTGTTTCCCTGACAGCGGTTTTCAACGACAAATTTGATATTCTTTTCTTCACACAAATGACTGATTGAGAAACTAATTTCATCGATTATATCGTCGACTTCGACAGACTCTTTCTGAATCAGCAGTTTACCACTGTCAACGGCCTGAAGATTTCGAACCTTATCAACAATTTGAGCGATAAGCTTGCTGGCTCTGGCAATACGATCGAGCATTTTGCGACGCTTGAGATCATCGCTACGGGGTGCGTGATAAAGCTTAAAGGCCATATCTATGACGCTGAGCGGAGAGCTTAAGTCGTGGGAAAGAACGCGTAAGAGGGTTTCGTTTTTCTGCTTTTCTCGATCGGTTTTTCGAAAAGCTTCTTGTAAGGCATTATAGCGATCAATGGCAAAAATGACCCAACCTACGATGGCAAAAATGACAACTAATGTGAAAACGATGACAAAGTTTCGTTCTCTAATGAGAGCCTCGACTTCGGCTTGAGCGAAACCTTCTGGGAAGACGTAGCCAAGTTTCCAATGGTTGTCACCCAAGTCCACTTTCATCATTAATACCTCACCACTAGCTCTCTTTGCTTTTACTTGATCGAGGGTCATTTCAGTATTTTCTAAACTAGTGTATAAGCGCTGCTTGTCTTCGTTAAGAAGAAGATAATTTTGAGAGTCGCCGTTTCGCGTGAGAAAAGAGTTGAGAAGGTTTGAGGCCGGATAGATGCTTGAAATAACACCGGAGAGCTCTTGTTTGTCATTAAAGATCGGGGTTGTAATGAAAAAAGAAAGAGTCCCCTCATTGTTTGAATAAAAGTTCACTAAGTTTTTCTCAGCTTTGGTGCCAGGGCGGTTTTTGAGGTCTGGATATCTTTTTTTAAAGATATCGACTGCGGATCTGAGGTGGCGTTTCTCTATGTTGCCTTTATTATAGTCAACTTCTCCGAATTTTGTTGAAAGTTCAAAAAACAGCTGTGCCTCTTCTACCTGACCTTTGGGAAGGCGAAAGATTTCGAGGCGACTAAACATGAAATGTTGAGCAGCATTGAAAAAAAGCGCACTGAGCGTTTCGATTTCTTGAGGTGAGAGGCCTTCTTTTTCATTTAAGTTTCGTAAGAAAGGCAGGCTAGCGAAGATGGCATTGCCGCGAATGATGTGCTGATAGGAAGATTCGATAAACGATGCTTTCGTTTTGAAATGTTTGTCTTGAAAATCTCTTCTAAGGGTTTCAGTCGTTTGCTTGATTTGGTGATCGTAGTACAGGTTTTCTAAAAACACACAAGAAATGATCGCGCCCCAGAAGGCAGCGAACAGCCAAGGACCAAGTTTTTTGGGATTTTGTACCTCAGGTTTCATTGTCTTATCATCGGTAGAATTGAGGCTGAGCTTACCGTTAAAATGAAACTAAATTCTGCCAAAATTTTTGCAATTATTTTAGCCTCTAATCCCGGCTAGTGTTGTCGCTAAGAAGGTAATCAAGTCCAACAATTGTCGAAGGGAAAATCGGCTTTTTCAGGGTCATGCTCATGCGCTTATGGCGTAAAATTTTACGAATGGGCTGTCCTGAAATACGGGTGATTTTTCTTTTGCGTTGAAACATGATTCCACCGATTTCGCCAATGCTAGATAAATCTTGAGCATGGAGAATATCGCCTTTGCCATCGCCATGGTTCTCAACAAGGAGAACGATATGACTGTCATAGAGAATTAAGTCTCCAGTCGTCGCACGCGACACATCGGTGCCAACATCGATCAGAGAGTAGTACTTATTTAAAATGCTCTCAGAAAACCTGTTAAACTCGCCGGTGGATCCGTAAGGAACGCTAAGTCCTGTCTTATTATATAACGAAACGACAAGGTGACTGCAGTCGATGCCGCACTTTCTGCAAGAGCTGCATTTGAGGTACTGTTCTTTAATGGGAATCTTTTTGGTGCGAATACACGCTTTACACTTGTCACATGCCGATCGCTTAACGTTTTCAAATGTGCCACCACCCCAAACATAGGGAACGTGTTCGAGTGATGCAAAGTAGTTTACTTGGTATCGTATCTTTTCCTGCATAATCGCACTGGCATCATACTCAAACGCAAGTTTCTTAACCGTGCGAGGGGGGGTAGGAAAGACGGTGAAATAATCGTTGGAGCTGGAGAACTTTGTTTGCGAAAAAGCTTCGCCAGGCTTGGCGTTAAGCATAAACGTGACTAATAAAAACACATGTAAAAGTATCTGCTTCATGACTAAACCTAAAACCATCGATTAAACAATCCATTTACGGCTTTAGGACAGCAAGACTTATACCAGATTGTAAGTTTTTGAGATCACAATAGATTTGCAAGATTGATCAGAAAAAAGACGGGATTAAAGAAGGCAGTCACACACAGATGTGTCTCTTAGAGCACGCTATTGCAATCAGGTCCGGTCATCTTGCCGGGCCTGAAACAAGCAGCGAATAGCGTTACTTAACGAGTTTGCCTTCTTTAAAGTCGACGTGTTTGCGAACCTTAGGGTCGTACTTTTTAAGGACAAGCTTGTCGCGTCCTTTAAGCTTATTTAGCGTATAGTAAAAGCCTGTTCCAGCGGTTGAAATAAGCTTAACTTTTTCTCTTCTGTTTGATTTTGCCATCTTCATTTCTCCTGGTAACGACAATCAACCTTACGCTCTCGTAGATAGAGCCTGAGATACTACCAATCTATCGGCAAAAAAATCAAGGACAAAGACGGCTTTGGGGGGATTTTAAGGCTGCTCAGTTTTGTTAGATAATTTAAGGGTTTATCGTTACTTGCTGGTCGGCTTTACTGGGCATGGGGGACTTGATTCGATACAATATGGTGACAGATTAATTGGGGTTTTTCTATATGTTGCGGATTCTTGGCTCTCTTTCTCTGCTTCTTTTTTCGGCGATGCTCGCAAGCGACAGTTTACGAGCGGCCTCTCTAACCAATATCAGACAGTCGGTTTACAAGATTAGGGTCGAGTCGCAAGACCCTGATTTTCGCAGACCTTGGGCCTATAATAGGGTGGTGAAATCGAAGGGAACAGGCTTTTACATTGGTGACCGGCGGATTCTCACCAATGCGCACGTGATCAGCAACACCCGCTATATTTCTATTCAAAGAGACGGAGATGCGGAAGCTGTTCCAGCCTATGCAACGTTCGTTGCTCACGATTCCGACCTGGCTATCATCACGACAAATGTAAAAGACTATTTTAAACATGCGAAACCGATGAAGTTCGGACGTGTCCCGCTTTTACGCTCGCCAGTTTCAACGATTGGTTTTCCTACCGGCGGTGAACAGTTATCGGTAACAAAGGGGATTGTTTCACGCCTTGGTTATCGGAATTATGTCCATGCGGGTCACTCAAAACACCTTCTCATTCAGGTAGACTCGGCAATCAACCCTGGCAACAGTGGTGGACCAGTGGTGCAGCGAAACCGCGTCATCGGTGTTGCCTTCCAAGGTTACACGACGGCTGAAAACACAGGTTATGTCATTCCCGTTCCCGTCATTAAGCGCTTTATAAAAGATATCGAGGATGGGCGTTACGACGGGCATCCAGAAGACGGACTGTCAATCCAACGTTGGGGGATGTCGAATAAAGCTGCCAGGCGTTTTCATGGATTAACGGAAGTGCAAGGCGGCGTTAAAATCGCTGCGATCG
>CAZBDM010000050.1:0-3549 GCA_964490675.1 uncultured Oligoflexales bacterium | reverse complement strand
CACCTTGGTCCTGTGCTTACGAAAAATTGAAAAAAAATGACATTATCCTCGAGGTCGAAGGAAGGCCCGTGGGAGTTGATGGTAAGATTGTTTTTCAAGAAGAAAGAGTACTCTTTAAGACCCTCTTTGATTTGAAACAAATGGGTGAGGTTATCACCTTTAAGGTCTCGCGTGATCGTAAGATTATCGATGTCAGCTTTGAAGTGACCCCTTCAAAACCCCACTACAACGTCAATAAAATCTACCCGCGTCACCCCAGATTTGTTGTTTACGCCGGTCTTGTCTTCACAGTTTTATCGAATAATTTGTTAAGAAGCTGGGGGGAAAAATGGTATCGAAAGGTCAGTCCTATCCTTAAGTACAGTCACTTTAAGTCTCGGGTCGATCCTGACATCGCCAAGAAACAAGATCAAATTGTTCTCGTCGGTCGGCTTCCCTTATCGGTCAACACCTATGTAACAAAGCAAAGCTTCGCCATCGTTTCAAAAGTTAATGGTCAGGAAATATTATCTTTTCAACAATTTGTCGACAATCTAGACCAATCAAAAGAAGAAATGACGGTTATCGAGTTTGAAGGGCTCATCGATCCTGTCGTCGTCGAAACAAAACTTGCTCAGGAAAGTGAAAAGCTTGTTAAAGATTACTACGGGTTGACAATGACAAGATGGCTTAAGCCTGAGTCCGATGATGGCGCAGTAAAAGAGATTCCGGAGGTCATTTATGAGAAAAAATAACCGTGTGACCTTCGTTGGTCATTGCGTTGCTCGGCTGCTGTTGGTTGTCATCGCACAGACAACATACGCGGCAAAGTTTGAAAAGTCTGTTGTGATGGTTGAAGTCAGTCAGCAAAAAATCAACATCGATTCACCCTGGGAAGGCAATCCTGTTGAGCAGCAGCGTCATTTAGGGACGATCATAAACGAAGGCATTCTTATGACGGCATATGCAGTCAAAGATGCAAAATACATTAAGATGAAAAAATTTGCAGGTTCCGTCTTTTATGATTTAAAGGTCGAACTTGTCGATTTTGAAGTGAATCTAGCACTTTTAAAGCCTGTTGATGACACAGCCATAAAAGATTTGAAGCCTTTACAGCTTGGCGATGATATAGCGAAGCAGACAGATGTGACTTTACTAGTCAGAAAAGATGACTTCTCTCTGCGTTATCATCAATTAAAGCTTGATGATGTGCAAGGTGCCGCTTCAACGACAAGTTCCTATACGGTACCCAATTATCAAATTAGAACACAAAAAAAGCCGCTTGGTTGGTCGGAGCCTGTGATAAGCAATGGTCGCCTTGTTGCTGTGACTTCCGGGCAATCAGACGAATTTGTTTACGCGATACCATCGCGAGTGATTAAGCACTTTTTGAAAGATAAAAAAGATGGCACTTACGATGGTTTTCCAGGGCTTGGACTCGGAGCTGCGACGTTAGAGTCAATTCCTTTTCGCAAATATCTTGGAGCCGAAGCTTTCGAAAACGGTGTCAGAGTGATTGCTGTTCGTAATGACAGTCCTTTTAAAGGGGTCGTTGATGTCAATGATATTATCTTAGAGATCGATGGCGAGAAAATTACCAATCAAGGGACTTTTGAGCATCCAAAGTGGGGGCATTTAAGCCTTCAGAATATATTTAACAATAAGTTTACTGGCGATGAGGTCGAAATCACGTTTATTAAAGATGGCAAAGTGCAAAAAGCCAAGAAAAAGCTTATGCGCTTTGATTCAAATGCTGGTCTTATTCCTTATTCAAGATATGGAAAGCCAGAGCCTCACGTTATTTTTGGTGGTCTTCTCTTCCAAGAATTAACCCTTGATTATATCAAGACGTGGGGGCGCGATTGGAAGAGCTCGGCTCCTTCCCACTTTATTTACTTATGGAACTACAAAAACGACGATCGCAGAGACGACAAGAACCGATTGATTATTCTTAATAAGGTTCTGGCAGATATTCATAATCGTGGATATGACAAACTCGACAATGCGGTAGTAGAAAAAATCAATAATCAAGAAATTTTCTCTCTCGAAGATCTTAGAAAAGCCTTTCAGAAACCTTTAGAACTAAACGGAGAGCGTTTCGCTAGGATTGAGCTAGCGCTTGGGCAAGGTGAGATTATTTTAAGTTATAAAGGTCTTAAAAGAGCTCACCAACGTATTGCAAAAAGATACGGAATTGGTCAAACGAAATCGTTTTTTCAGTTACAGAAAGCTAAGAAAACCAATTAGGACTTGTACTCAAACACCTTCTTATATTTTAGTTCACCTTCGCTGTCGGTCTTTGTCTCTTCGGCTTTTTGATTTGAGGCCTCCACATACTTGATTTCCGTGACTTCCTTTTGACCTTGGCTGTCGGTAAAGGTCTCCTTAATGAGTCTGAGTTGCTCGTCATATTCGTAGTTGTACTTTGAGTTAGAAGCCGACTCTGGGTTTCCCCCACTGAAGTTTGTATCACTCTTTTCCAGCGGTAAAAGGTGGAAAATCATGCGGTCGTGGAGCTCAGCCAAAACCATAAGTGATTTCTCAACTTCATTGCGATAAACCTTGTCTTCGTATGTAAAGTCGACATTACAAGTTAGAATGTCTTCTTCGATAGTGCAGCCCCCTTCTACCTGCAGAGCTTTGCCACCATTGGGTAACTTATCAAAGGCCTTTACTTGTCCCGAGATGCTATATCCAGAGAAGGTCTCTTCTGCAAAGGTAGCTGTGTCAGTGATACTATAACTATTTTCAATACTGACACGTTTTTCCGGGATTCCTAGAATTTCGCCGCTATATAAGGCTTGAACCGTCTCTGTTTCTTTCTTGCCTTTTTCGTCGTAATCGATTGTTACACTGTCACAGCTCAGTTCTTCAATGTTACAACTAATACTAACCTCATAAGTCTTTTCTTCGTCCTTGTAGAAAATGATTGAAGAGGGTGACCAAGCGGGGAGACCTTTTTCTGGGTCATAGGTGTACTCTTGCCTTGTAACGATTTTGTTTTTCTCTTCACCGCCATCATAGGATATACTTTCTTCTTCTTGTATGGCGACTGTGTTTGCAAAACCGGTATCAGCATACTGATAAGTTGTTGTGGTCTTGCTGGTGAGGTTTTCTTTTTTGTCAAAGGACTGAGATGTCTTAGTGGTGGGAAAGCCTTTGTCGTTGAGCTCTCTTTCGACGAGTTGATCGACCAGGTCGTCTTTATTAGTACGCGTCTCTTTAATTGCTGGAGACTCAGGGGTTAAGGAGATTCTTTTTAGCTTACCGATGAGCTGAGCAAATTTGGGGTCGCTCGCGAGTTTAGCAATCTGCTGCTCTTTTCGTTCCTTTTGTTTTTCCTCGGCTGATTTCTCGTCTTCACCACAACCAAAAAATAACACCATTAAAAAAACACTACTGAACAGCTTCATTAAGTCCTCTTCTTATTGTGGGCTTTCTCTCATCATAGGCATCTTCTCAGTATCCAGCAAGTTTTCGAGTTCTGAAAAGAGTGATTGGATTGCATGGCTCGTAACAATGCCATTGCACTAAGTAACTAGTTGATAAAATTGGAATAACCTCAGAGAA
>CAZBDM010000049.1:11532-14663 GCA_964490675.1 uncultured Oligoflexales bacterium | reverse complement strand
GTCAAGGCGAGCGTAAAGGTTATTGAGTCCCGTCTCTGTCTTAGGGGGAAAGTATTCAAATGAATAAAAGGCCCTGTCCTGCTTGATCGCATCTTCGATCTTATCGATTATTTTCATAAATTTATTACCTTAGAGTATATTTAGCAGCGCTAGCGGCGTGGAATGCCCGAACTTTCAAGATGATGAATCTACAAATTAAGGCTCTATGATTTAAAAACTATCAGTAAAAATCAAGAACTTCTAGGCTGCAACAGGGGATAGGTGCCCTTATAAGCCTTTTAATTTGTCATATTTTTTGATGAGGCCATCAACGTAGCTTTGTTTGCAGGAGCTGTGGGAACATTCCGAAGTCTTTGACGATTTCGAGGCAATATCACCGCTTAACTGGTGGTTGGAGCTCGATAAATTTTTACTCTGAATTTGGCTGTCGGACTGTGAAGCACCTTTTATAGAAAAGAGAGACCATTTTTTTTCAAACTTTTGACTTCCGCAGACAGGGCAAGGGACACGCTGGTCCACTTTAAGCAAGAGCTCTTCTTCATTTTGACACTCTATGCAAAAAAATTCATAAAGAGGCATACATGTGACTCCAAATGTGTGAAGGATTATCTTTGATATTTTAGATTAAATAGCTAATGAAGAAAATCCAGGCGGATCAATAAATGTTCTAAATTGAATACATTTCAAAGTTATGTCGGTCCCTTGGCAAAAATATTCTACCAAGGGACTTTTGATTATAATGCTACCATGCCGTGTAAAGTGCGTTGTTTATCAAACCAGTGATGAATCGATCTTGAGAAGGTTGTTGGATCGATGGCATTAAATTCCGTTGAAGCATCTTCATCAAGAGCCTTTTTGACGTAGCTCTCTAGGTTTGTTTTAGCAGCTGATTTTTGCGTTTTGGCCCAGTAAGGGTAAGAACCAAAATTGCTGTTTGCCAAAAGTGCTGCGGCCGCTTGTCTTGTTTCGAATTTGTAAGAGAAATCTTTGATCAGGCGATAGGAATCTCTTACTTTACCATTGATGAACGTTGCTTCAGAGCGCTGTGCAGGAACTGCGGTCAAGATTTCAGTTGCCAATGCACCAGCTGCACTTTCGATTTGATAAAGAATATCTTCATCGTTCATCCATTCATCAGATGTGGTTGGGTAATCAAGATTCATGGAAGACAAAGTTAGGAAATAGTAGTTAAGCACCCTTTCTTCAAGAAGCTCAAAGAAAGATGCAGCCATGTCTTTCATGGTTTGTCTTTCCTGGCTAGTAAAGCTGTGTCTGTTGCCATCAACTCCGATGAACTCAGCATAAAGATCCGAATCAAGAGCCTTCGCAAACTTTTCTTTCCAAGCCTTGGCTGATACTGGCGCATTGGTGATAGGGATTTCACTAGCGACGGTCGTATCGACATGCGATTTTGCCTTTAACCAAAGGTTTTCAGGGAGAAAAGAAAAGAGCATTGTGCCTACTCCACCAAGCTTTTGGCTTTGGGAATTAATGTAAGTCCAGTAATCTTGGTCGATTTGATCGCTATTGAGATCACCAATGAATTCGTAAGGTCTCTCGACCACTAAGGAACGGCTTTTAGCGTTTAGCCAAGGAGCTATTTGGCTTAAATAACCAGTCAGGCTTGCTGCATATGCATCGACGTCAAGGTTCACGGCCTCTGGCGAGCGTCTTTCTGATGCTGGTTCAGCAGTTTTTTCAGCAATAAACCTCTCAATGAGATTGAAAGGAATATTGTTAGCGTACTGATGAAGTTCGAAAGTACTTGTTATCAGAATCTCTTTACCAGAATCAAAAACCATACAGTCAAGCCATTGGCCCATCTGCTCGTCGGTACAGAAGAACATTTTTTCATCTTCTACTGTTGTTTCTCCAAAGTATCCGTGGCGAATCGCGGCCCGGTCGTGAGGTAGAATTTCAGATGAATTCATGATCTTTTGACCAGTGATGATGCCATCGATAAGAACCTGATACTCCATCAACGAATTGGATGTCAGAAGGCCTTCTGTTGTAGTAGAGGAAGGATCTTGGAGGAACTTTTTCAACCAATTCTTTTTTGCATCCGGCGTCATATTAGATGCTAAGCTACCGGCAAAGTTGTGTCTTAAACCAAGAACATGGCCAATTTCATGGGCGATGACTTCAGCAACGTAGCTTTTTGAAAACTCAAGGATGGCATCGTCACTGACTGAAGGGTCTTCAAGAATAGACTCGAGTCCGGCGATAAAGTGTTGGCGGTATTGATTCATATCAAGCTGACAAAGGGTTGCTGATTTAAGAAAATCAACCCCGACACCTTGAAGTTTAGGTTGATTTGCGTTGGTTGCTTTTAGGGTCCTAAGAAGAGATCGTGCACTGCTAATAGAAGCGACAGCAAAAACACTGGTCATATAAACTTGACCATGAAGAGTTTCACCGGTGCGAGGATCAGCAATGATATCAGCGTAAGCGAAACCAGCGTTGTCCCACGGGACCCATTGGACGATATTGTAGTCAGGGTCGGGAGAAGTCACACCTTCAGGTGCGGGAAGAGCTTTTACGATAGGATTGTCAAAAGCACGGTTCCAGTACTCTATACCAGCTTTTACAGCAGAGACGTAGCTCTCTGGCGTGTTAGAACTGTAGTGAAACTCAATTGGTTTCCTTACATCAAACAATGTTCGGTAAGAATAACTTCTTCCTGTTGTTGGTTCAAGTCTAGTTGGGCTTGTAAAAAAACGAGAATAACGGTGGTCTAAATCAGCTTCCCTTCCTTCAAAGCCAGAGTCTTGATAAAGAGATAGATAGTAGCGAATCTCGTTTTGTGCGTGGAAAGTTAGCATGCCCATAAAAGATGTTCTAACGCCGGCAATTTGCTTGATGAGAAGTCTTTCGCCTTTTGTTTCGATGGCAAAAACGCGGCTATCTTCAAACTCTGCAACCATTTCTCTTTCTTGAGGATTGAAGCTTGATGAAGTTTGCCACCACTGTACATTAAATACTTTTTTCATTCCTGCATTAAAGTCAACTGTAACAGACTCTTCAGTTTCTCCGACGATAGGTAACTGAGCGAGCAGTTGTCTTGAAGGCAGGTCTTCTGTAACGACAAGACCGCCAGTAGCATCATAAATGTCTACAGCGTCATGAAATTT
>CAZBDM010000049.1:11104-11522 GCA_964490675.1 uncultured Oligoflexales bacterium | reverse complement strand
ATTTCTCAAAGCGAATGACACGGCCAGCTAAGGCTGTACTAGTGGCTGCAACTTGTTGTGGAATAATTGATGCTGACAGTAAAAACTCTTTATCAAAAGCATCTTTTGAAATTTTTAATAGAAGATTTTCATCTCCGTTAACTGGTAAGGATGCTTCGTCAGTCAGAAAGTTGGACTCCGCCTGAAAAAGCTTTGTCATTGATGGATTATTTTTCGCATTTCCACAAGAAACTGTGAAAAAGAGTGCCGAAACCATGGCAAGCGCACCAATAGGATGCTTCATCTCCCCCTCCTTGGATATATTTATTTGGATTTTTTCCAGAAGAATGCTTATCACAGTGGGACTGACGAAACAACAATAATTGGCTGCGAGGCCAAATGTCTCTTTGTATTTGCTTAAGTTATAATTGTCGCAGAA
>CAZBDM010000049.1:8237-11094 GCA_964490675.1 uncultured Oligoflexales bacterium | reverse complement strand
GCTAGCTGCATTGCCAAGAACATTTGCGGCAGTCACAACAGGCTCTATAAATGGTAGAACGGCCAAAAGTACGACAATTGCGGGAGTAACAGGAAGACCGAGGGGTCCAAGAGCTATGGAAATCATACTCAATGCAGCAACGCCAGGTGCCCCACTTGCCGCAACGGCTGTGAAAATCGAACCTAAAATGATGATAAGTTTAGCTCCAAAATCAAGCGGTATGTTGTAGAGCTGCGCCATAAAGACGGTGGTGATAGAGAAAAGTAAGGTGTTGCCTATCGGATTCAAACTTGTCGCAATCGGTACAATAAGATCGGTAATATCATGATCAAGCTTCAGGTTTTCTTGAAGGCATTTGAGAGTTTGCGGCATAGCAGCAAAGCTTGATTGTGTACTCATGGCAACGATAATGGCATCTTTCATTGCTATTGTTACTTTGAAAAGAGACGTTCTTGTGACTAGCGATATAAATGCTAGAAAGATGAAAATGAGAAACATCGAACTAGCCGAAACAACTATGATGAATTTGAATAAAGCAAAGAAGATATCTATGCCTGTGTGAGCAAACTGACTGGCGAAAATAAAGTAAAGACCAAACGGAATAGGTATCATAAACCAAGTCATTATTTTTAAAAAGACATTGTAAAAGCTGTCCATAAGATCTAAGGCGTTATGAGATTCCCTAGACTTCATTAAGCCAAGTGCAATACCAACGAAAACTGAGAAAAATAAGATTTGTAAGTTATTGCCTGCTGAAATCGCAGCAAATATATTCGCCGGAATCATTTGATGAAGAAAGGAAAATAGATCCGGGCTTTCATTCGAAAGACTACTCTTTGCTCCGCTTGCCTCGATCAGGTTTGAAATTGCCGTTCTTGCCTCAACGGAAAGGTCTTGTCCAACGTTTCCGGCAATGCCTAACATGGCACCGATGATTGAGATGCTTATTAATGAAAAAAAGGCGATTCCTACAAATTGTCCTAAGAACTTGCTAGCAGTACCATCTTTTAAAAACTTTCCCAAACTCGAAACAATAGCAGTCATAAGAATCGGAACTACGCACATTTGCAGTAGGGTCAAATATAGCTCTCCTGCTGGTCTTAGGCTTAAAGCAAACTCTTTGTGAAAGATCGCTGTATAGATAGCCAAGACTGTTGCAAATAGAATAACCCAAGGGCTCAAAAGTATTTTTTGAAGTCTTTCTATCATTACGATTGCCTCGCTTTCGTGTGATTAGAAATGATCTTCTCAACGACCCGAGAGCTAGTTAGTTCTTCAATGAACAAGTTTAACCAGTTTTCAAAGTGATGACTGTTCTTTGGAATGGCAATCGAAATTCGGTCGGCGTGATGGCCTAAAATATGAGTTTCAACGTAGATCTGGTGATCTGGATGTTTGTGAAGATATTTTTTGATTTCGAATTCATCGATATAAATAGCTGTGACTTTACCTTTGGTGACAGCTTGAAACATCGAGTCAAGAGAAGAGAAAATCTTGATCTTTGCCTTGTCAAAATCTTTTTTCAAAAAGGTCAAGTAAGCTGAACCTTTTAGAACTGCAATTTCAGCTGAACTTTGATTAATCTTCTCGAGGGCAGGCTTTTGTCCTTTTATTCGTGAAAGCCGCAAGCGATTAACAAGCACAGATTTTTTAATAGTAAAGTAAGGTCTCGTAAACCTCACTTTTTCGGCTCTGCTAAGAGTTTGAGAAAGTTTCGAAATAGCGAGATCAGCATTGCCGGATGCAATACTTTCAATGGTGTCATCAAATGTCGGGTTTTGACGGTTAATTTTCAACGAAACACCAAGTTCCTTAGCGATACGTTTAGCTATGTCGACATCAATACCAGTGAGCTGTTTTTTTGAATTAAAATAGAAAAAAGGGTACCTCTCGCCTTTAAACATAGCGACACGAAGCACTCCCCTTTGTTTAATTTGCTCGATTTCGGAAGTCTGTCCGGAAGCATAGGAACGGTCTAAAAAGACTATAAGAGCCAGAACTGAGATCATTAATAAGGTTCTTTTTTTCATTCTTTGAGTCCTTCTTCGTTTCGCAAAGACTGGAGCAGCAACAACGATGCCAAAAATAGTGAGGTCATTTCGGTCACCTACATCGGAGGAAGTGAAGAGGATTTAGTGATATGTCAAAAATATATCAAAGAATGTGACTAATTATGTAGAGCTCTGTTAAAACATCAGCCGGGGCCGTTAATAGGCAAGAAAACATCAGCTTTTCCTGAAGAAAGTAAAAGCAGATATGGTGGAAGAATCTACAACATTTGAAATCAATATCTCTATTTTGTCAGATCATGGAGAGCATTCAAAAACTCTTCGAAAAGATATCTTTAGCTTCTTAGCTGAAAATAACTACGGAAACGTCTGCGAGGGTTTTATCGCTGAAGCCGAGTTTACTCAAAAACAGTTAGACGATCAATCCTGGCAGAACGCCGACATTCTCGTTTATGTTGATGATCAGAAAAAATATAAGGAACTCGTTAATCGACTCAATTTGGCTTTTGGCTCGTCAATTAAACTTTCTATGCAGCTTCTTGATAATCAGATTTGGCAGGGCGCTTGGCAAGAATCTTTTAAGCCTTGGGAGTCTCGCTGCTTATCGATTATTCCTTATCGGCAACAACATATTAGTCAACCGCTTGGAAAAACCACAATCGTAATCAAAGAGGGGGATGCTTTCGGGACAGGTCAACATGCAACGACAGAAGCTTGTATTTTGCAGCTCGAAAACTCTCACAATCTTTTTTGTCAAAAAAACGCATTGAATTAGTAATTCAATCTTTCACAAATTTTTCCAATATGCTAATCATTCTTTTCATATCTTTGTCAATTTGTCTTTTTTG
>CAZBDM010000049.1:0-8227 GCA_964490675.1 uncultured Oligoflexales bacterium | reverse complement strand
TGTCAAAAAAAAGTTTTTGATTTTGGAACTGGTACAGGAATTTTGCTTATTGCTGCAGCTAAGCTTGGAGCAAAAGCTGTCGCCGGCAACGATTTGGATGAGGAAATCATTCGTACCTGCAATGAAAATCTTGTCTTAAACGAAATAAGAGGGGCTGAAGTCTGGCTGGGGGAAAATCTTGAGCGTAAAAATCTTTTTGATTACGTGATTATCAACGTCCTTTTCCCTCACACGGTTCGTTTAATGGGTGAAGCTCTTTCTTATGGGAAAAGTTCATGCTTGCTTATGACTTCAGGTTATAACTTAAATAATCGCAACAACATCATTCAGCAAGCGGCTAGTTATGGTTTCTCTTTAATGGAGGCTTTTGATGTCCGAGGTTGGTGTTCAGATCTCTTTACTCGGCAGACTTAACTGCTATCCCTCGGTACATGAAAGTAGCAAATTTAGGACCGTCCATATAAAAGGTATCACAAGTCTTTAGGGTTAGACCTGCAGCTTCAATTTGTTCACAAATAGGACGATTCAGATGGCAGCCACCTCCGATGATTTTTTGAATGGGGTTAAGGTAATTCTGCCACTTAGCTACACCTGGTTCATCTGATAGACCGTGCTCTAGAAAAATTATTTGACCGTCTTTCTTTAATATTCGTTTCATTTCAAGGAGAGCTTGGTGAAGGTTCTTTATGCTACACATCGTCCATGTCGAAAAGACGCAATCAAAAGTTCGATCTTCAACTTCATAACGATCTTTGTTTAATGTGACGAACTGGACTGGGAAATTGAGCTTGGCAATTCTCTTCTGCGCAAGCTCCTTACCTTTTTCGCTAGGATCAAGTAGCCAAAGTTCACTGACTGTTTCTGGATAATGAGGAAGGTTTAACCCGGTACCAAAACCGACTTCTAGGACCTTACCCTTGAGCTCTTTGGTTATTTGCCGGCGTTGTTTGGAAAATGATTCACTTTTCATGAGAAGTTCGATGAGATGGGGCAGAATTTTTGATTCATAAAAGCCCATGATTTCCCTTTCAATAACAAGCTTTATGGGTGATGTAACCTTTAGTAATAACCAATGAAATTGGAATTCTTTGAGTTTCAGCAAATTCTTACCGAAGTAGCATCATACAGAGGGATAGAGATTATAGGAAATTTTATGCGTCTTATCATAGTTTTGGCATTTTCCTTTGCCATCTTCGCTTGTAGCAATTCTAAATTTACAGGTAGTCAGACAACTAAAGAAACAAACTCAAACTCAAAGAATGATACCTCAGACAAACCGTCCCAAACAGCTAAAAACAGCGAGGCTATAAAGACAGAAAGCACCTCTTCAGATGTTACTGAAGGGCAAGGTCAGAAAGACAACAGCGACGAACTGAGTGCAGATATTCCTCAAATGATTGCTGGGGCTTATTTGACCTGCGGTGAGGTAGACGAGAGCCGAAGGAAAAAAAATATATTTTGCGCGTTGTATAGAGAAGAAAATACGCAAAGTGACAAACTTGACTTAGCAAGCTTAGAAGTCGAGTTCGTCGTCAAAGAAGATGAAGGTGGAGAAGAGTTATTAGAGCACAAACTTATAGAAAATGACACGTATTGGATTCAGGTTGAAAAAAGACTCGAAAATGATGAGTACACTGTTGTCGCGACATTTAAGGCAGGAGAACAGGTTGTTGTAAAAGAAACATCCGTTGAAGAAGAGAGTGATCTACCAGACGGATTCTTTGAAATTGATATTGAAATCGATTTCGATGACTTTGGAGACTTTAACCCTGTCCCGAATGGCGGAATAGGGGGCAGTGGTAACGGTGGTAACGGCGGTAACGGCGGTAACGGCGGTGGCGGTTCTGCCCTCTTCTAATAAGAAAAAGAGGGGCTTTTAAAGCCCCAGCTCTGCTAATCTTTCATTTAAAAATTGGCGAGCGCTTATATCTCTTCCACTGGGCTTTCTCCCCAAGTGATCTAATTTTTGACCGGCAGTAGAAAGAGGCTTAAGCGACACCTCACCACGAGGATGAGCAAAAAAAGGCATTGAGTATCTTGGTTTAGATGTATCTCCTTTCGGATTAACGACGCGATGAGTGGTTGATTTGAACAGGCCACCCGTGAGATTTTTTAACATGTCTGAGCTATTCACTATGATTTGGCCCTGTAATCTATGGATGGGGATCCATTGACCGTCAGGTGCGAGCAATTCTAGACCTGGTTCTGAGCTTTCACAAAGTAAGGTGATAAGATTTATGTCTTCGTGAGCAGCAGCTCTTATGTGACCCATCGTGTCATCAGAAGTGAGGGGGGGATAGTGAATCGCTCGTAAAAGTGAATCACCACCCTTTATCATGTCTGCTATCAAATCTTGCTCTTCCCCGAGATACAAAGCAAGAGCTTCTAAGACCATCGACGATAGTCTATCCATTTCCTGAAAAAGTGCTGACATGATTGGTTGGTAAGTTGATACGTATTCGGTTGGCCAAATATTTTCTGCATAAATACTTTCAGAAGGGCTGGCGTTAAAACCCACCGGAATTTCTCTTCCAACGTGATAGAATTCTTTTAAATCAAATAAATCATTATTTTTGGCGGATTCTTTGCCAAAGCTAACAAAACCCCGCTGGCCTCTAAGAGTCGGATTTTCAAACTTTTTCTTCTGATCCTCTGACAAAGAAAAGAACTTTTCATTAACATTAAAAGCCTGTTCGATGAGAGAAGTTTCGATGCCGTGGTCAATAAGTGAGAAAAACCCTACATCTCTCAAAGCATCGCCAGCCTTTTCTGAGAAGAGATGAGGAATTCGATACCATTCACGCAGGCTTAATACTGGAATTGTATGCTCCATACTGCCTCCTATTGATGTCCTTTTGTCTGTCCTACCTGACCAGTAACCTGCCATATTAAATTAATCAATTCTTAATTTCATTGTGTATAAAAAAAGAGCAGGACTTGTGTCTGTTACTTTGAGATGCCATGCTTTATAATAAAAAATAACGGAAATATGGCGAACATTCTCAACCACTGAAAACGGCTTAAACTTGCTGAAAAACCTGAAGTATAAAATCGATGTTAATAATGACGTGAGCTTAGTGACTCTCAATGGCTGGCTGACTGAGAATATTGACGAAACACTCGATCAACTAAGCAGCGAATTAACGGGCCAGGTTGTTTTCGATTTTGAGGGGATTACAGCGACAAATAGTTTCGGCATTCGATCCTGGATGGTTTTTATGAAAAGTGTCGCACCCGGGCGGCAGATCTCTTATGTGAAGTGCCCCAACCATGTGGTTGATATTATAAATCTTGTTCCTGCTTTTTTAGGCGAGGCAAAAATTGATTCAGCCTTTGCGACTTTTACCTGCCAAAAGTGTGACTTTGAGGATAATATCCTCTTTCAAAGGGGCCAAAACATACCCTCTCAAACTGAAAAAGTGATCTTCAAAAAGGCCTGCCGACGATGTGGGGGCGATCTAGAAATGGATGAAGAATACCAGGCATTTTTCACCTGGCTTGAAGAAGACTCTAAGGCTGGTTAAGCCTACTGACCGTTGAAAGTTCCCTCTATATAAGCTTCCGCCAAAATCTTATCTGAAAACTGCAATCGAAATGAAGCTCTGGTGTGAGTTGTGCCTTCAGCCAATGGTACCATTTGTCCGGACATGGCGAATAAAGTGAACCTATAGTTGTGCAGGTTGGGCGGGCAGGGTCCTGCATAAACGTTGCTAAAATCATAGTTAACGCCGAGAGTTATGCCATTAGCTAAGCTTCTAACATTTAACTCACCAGCTTTGATTTCTGTGACTGTTGGCGGAATGTTATAGACCTGCCAGTGGCGGCAAGCGTTGGTCCCAATTCCACATGGAGAATCTTCGTCGTCCATGACGAGCATCAAATATTTGGTGTTGTCTGGGACATCTGCCCAACTGAGATGAGGGTTTTTGTTTTCTCCTCCTTTCGACTGGCAAACAGTCGACAGAGGTAGCTCTTTGGTGTGTTCAAAATTATCACTGACTATTCGAAAAACCTTTGATTTATCAGAGATTTTGTCAATTTCGTCGGCAATTGGATCGTTGTTTACTTGATCTTCGCTGCCCTCTGACCCGGTTCCGCTGGAATTGCTGTCTGCAGAACCGTTTGAGCCACTACCGTCATTTCCATTAGCAGTGGTGCTACTCTGGTCGAGTGAAACTTTATCTACCGGGTTGGACTTAGTGGTTTTCCGATCGCCGTTCCCACCGCAACCGATGACTATTAAACCACCTAAAATGATTAAGTAAAAATCTTTCATCACCATCCTCTTCGATTGATATCGGAATTCTAGCTGTAAATATTTAATTTTCTTCAACTAAGGCAGGTATATTGAGCAGCGAAAAACTTGACTTGAAGGCTTAGAGCTAAGGGGTGAGGGGTAAAGGAAGATAACTGTAATTTTTAAAAACCATAAAAATTAACATTTTTTAATAAAAAATTTGTATTTTTCTTATTGTTTAATATAATTGAGTCTCATTCTATCTTTGTGGCACGTTTGCCACATCTTCTCCCAACGAGAGGGCTTCAATGTTATTCCGGCACTTTCTGACTTATTTAGCTTTCACAGGACTTTTAAGTTCTTGTGGTGCTGGACAGGCAGGTCAGTCTCAGCTCTCGTCTTTACGCAATGATTATGAGTCTGAGTTTAGTCAAGTTGTCGAAAAAGAGTTTTTTGAGCTCCCAAGCTATATGCCCACCTTTCTCAATTCGATCGGTGTCAATTGTCATGGCTCAAAATCAAATAATGACTGCTTAAAGGAATTCTTCCGGGAATATGATGGGCAAGGAATCGGAATTTCTGATGATGAACTTTCAAGGGCAATAGACACGAGAACATCACAGATTTCGAGTTTTCGATTCGCGGTAATCGTTTTTATTTACCTAGATAGCGAAGGAAGTAACCATTCTGGAAGTGCGGATGTCAACGGTCCAGATTCAATCGATAGCGGTAAAATCATTAAAGAGCTTATTCTTATGACTACTCCGCTTTCCGAGCTGCAGGCTGCGGCAATTATAGAGCTGCATGGCCGTTCAAACACACATGGTCGTGTCGGAACATCTTTTTATGGCAACTACGAAATTGATCAACGCACCGACAAGATTTTGTTTATTGCCCGCAATAATCTTAATCCTTTTCATTTGCAGACGATTAAATACCTAAACAGAATCCGTAGACCAGATAATCAAATCATTGAAGGAAAGGTGATAGATATCGCCTTAGGAAACATCTCTTATGGTCTTAAAAATCACGATGTCGTGACGAGGCTCGCTGAAGTTGGTGTAAACGATGGGGGGGTGTATTCTTACAGGGCAGCAATGGCAGATTTGTCAGCAACTTCAATTCAAATGATTGACCGTTTCCTTGCTGAACTCGAGAGCCATAGGGGAAGGACGGGTGATAAAGATGAACTGGCAAAACTTCTCGAGGAAATTTTGCCAGCCCCTTCAAAATAATTCACAACTCACTTCTTTAAAATCATCCGAAGCGAAAATGAGATCTTTTTATAAGTGGAATAACCTTTCTGAAATAAAGGTTGTGCGCTTTCATGTAACTCTCCTCGTCTTGATAGTCTTTGCTTGCGACAACATAGAAGTAGTGCTTTAAATGAATAAAGTAGTTGAGAGTTTTAGTAATAAAGAACTGATACTCACTTTTCCTAACATTAAACTGACTGGGATCAGAATATTCCAAGCCGATAATCTTAGCTGGTACCATATCGATAAGCTCAATGAGTGACGGTTGCATCGAGATTATGAGATCAATCATTTGATCTATTTTTTCTTTTGGAGCTATTTCATCATCATGCTCATTTAGAATCGCTTCTAAAATCTTCATCTTTTCGTTTAAGGCACGCATAATATCTTTTATGCGGTATTCAATGATCGCTTCCGAGCTGACTTCTTCGCCACTTGCGTGAGGGTCTTCGGCGTCTTTTTCCATGTCCTCCTCAATTGCATTGTTTGGTGAGGAAGACTCTTCACCCTTCAAATGGAAGGGTGAAGATAAACTAGTAAGGGCTATTAAGAAAGAAGTCGCAAAATAACCAATGTATTTGCGTAATCTCATAAATCATATCCCATCAAGTTGGGTTAAAAGCTTTTGGATGTTTATTCTATTGCCCCCGCGATTGACTCCCATCAAATGAGGGATGCGGTCAGAAGAATCGCCAGATAGAAGTAAGCTATTGAGTTCTTTGTAATCAACCTTTTGGCCTATTTTGGAGATTGCTTGAGCGAAAGCTCCCGTGACAATTGCTGCTGCGTAAGCCGTACCGCTTACCTTATCGTAAGTGTTTTTAGGTTTGGTCGTGAGTAGCTCTTCACCAGGAGCTGCTGTCATTACGGTAGCGAATCCCTGCGCTGCTAGGAACGATTTGTTATCGGTCTTATTAGTACTTGTGACGACGATGACATTTTCAAACTGAAGAAAGGTCTTTTCGATGTTTCTGACGCCAAACTCAGCCATCGTTTCACCGGCGCCGATGATGAGAGGAATGCCAGCCTTTTCAATCGCCTCAAGAGACTTTTCAATGACTTTGATTTCTGCCTCATCGACGGGACCACCTATACCTGGTGCTTTCGTGTAAACATCAATGTTTTGCAGGTAGATCACATCTGGTTTTATTTTGGCAGAAAGATCTAGTGCAGAAACGAGGTTGACGACGTTGGTTTGGCCATTATTGTCAATGTATCTAATTGGATAGAGACTGACTTTATTCATCAAGCCTGTGATGCCTATTCCGTTGTTTTGCTTTGCGGCAATGATACCTGCTGCTGCAGTTCCAGCTCCGTGGCGATCAAAAGCAAAACCGTCCCCATCAACAAAATCCCAACCAACAATATTATCAACAAGCCCATCTCCGTCATCGTCCTTTTGGTTGAGTTTCTCGTAGTCTTTTAGCCCAGGGCGATCATCGGTAATCTCCTTTTTGTTGACCTGGATTTGGCCGACAAGATCTTCGTGATTATAGTCTATGCCGGTCGACAAGATTGCTACTTTGACATTGTAGTTACCTTGCAATGCTCCGGACTTTAGGTACTCTGGAGTTGCGCCAATTTGACTAAGATACCATTGCTCTTCTGCCATTGGGTCGAGCTGATCGATCGTTTCGGGAATTTCAGACTTCGGCATCGGATCTATTTGCGCTGCTGGTTTGTAGAGAATGATCCTTTCACAGCCGATGGATAACATCGCTAAAGAAAGTGCTGCTATAGCCAGTGCTTTTTTATATCTATGAATCTTCATATTTGTCATTCCTATATCAAATGTTTCCGTTTTTCTTAGAGAGGTAAATACTGAATCTTATCAATGCGATACCCTTGAGAAACAAAGGTGTTGAAGATGTCAGAGTCGCCTGATCCCTTTTGATCAACTGCACAACTGTATTTACCATCAGCTTGCAGCACCGGAAGAAAACCACCAACACTATAGCAGCGTTCTTTTGTGGCTTTCATTTCCACCGATTTCCTAGGCGCTTTTACTTTTGAATTGACGTAGCGAATCATAACTTTGTCACCAGGGATGACAGCTGACCATCTGCTTTCAGACTTGATTGATTCTACCTGGGCGATGAGTCTTTGATCCTTGTCGTAAAGGTAAATGCTATCGTAGGGTTCTTCGATGTCGATGAAATCAAAATGTACTCTGATTGCTTTAGCTTCTGGCACAGAAATAGTATCTCGAATATCAAAAAGCTCTTCGTTGAATCCGACGTGATCGATGCTGTAAGGTTTCTCATTCCATTCAGGTGCTATGACAGCACTGTCAAGAGGTGCTTTCAAAGCTTTAAAGGCATTGATGCGGCCGTTAGAGCGAGATTTACCAATCAGTTGAGGTTTAATGTCAGAGGTAGCGATCAAGAGGTTTTTGAGCATTTCAGGCTGACCTTTAAGCTCAGGTCTAGCTGCCATTAGAAGTGCTGCGACTCCAGCTACGTGAGGGGTTGCCATAGAAGTGCCGGAGTAGACAATATAAGGTTCGCGACCTTCTTTCTTTGCCAATTCTGTCGGATAGGTCGAAAGAGTCAGAACACCCGGAGCAAAAACATCGACTGATTCATGCCCATAGTTTGAAAACTCTGCTGGTGCGTCTTGATTATCACTCGCCCCTACTGCGATTACGTTTGGTAAGTCATAGGAGGAGGGATAGTGGGCACTGCTATCGATATCGTTATTTTCAGAACTGTTTCCTGCAGCTGCAACAAAGAGA
>CAZBDM010000048.1:0-14665 GCA_964490675.1 uncultured Oligoflexales bacterium | reverse complement strand
TAAAGTTGAGGCTACTTTTTCCAGGAGGGGAGAATTGAAATGGGTGAAGCAAAGACTATGACTGAAGTCGAAGGAGTGAGCATCGATCGCGCCGCAATATTAAAAGATTATGAGATTGTTTACGAAAGTCGCATTGCCAGTCTCATCGGACGCAAGGAAGTCCTATCTGGCAAAGCTAAGTTCGGTATTTTTGGCGACGGTAAAGAAGTTGCTCAGATCGCCCTGTCCCACTTCTTCAAAAAAGGCGATTGGCGCTCCGGCTACTACCGCGATCAAACTCTTATGTTCGCTCTCGGAATCAGTAACATCCAGCAATTCTTCTCGCAGCTTTACGCAGATACTGAAAAGAAACATGACCCTGCCACCGGTGGCCGCCAGATGAATGCTCACTTCTCGTCAAGATACCTTGATTCAAAGGGAGAGTGGCGCAATCAACTCATGACATGCAATACGGCCGCTGACCTCTCTCCGACAGCTGCTCAAATGCCAAAAAGCGTTGGCCTTGCTTACGCATCGAAACTCTTTAGAGAGTCTGAAGCCCTGAAAAACTATCCTGAAGGACAAAAGTTTTCTAAAAATGGTGACGAGGTATGCTTTGCCTTTATTGGTAATGCCTCTACTAGTGAAGGCCTCTTCTGGGAATCGATTAACGCAGCCGGTGTCTTGCAGATCCCTTTAGTCATTTCTATTTGGGACGATGACTACGGCATCAGTGTTCCTAGCGCATACCAAACAACTAAGGGATCGATTTCTCAGGTGCTAAGCGGCTTTGCGGGGGACGACCGTTTAAAAGGTTTCGAAATCTATGTCGTGAAAGGTTGGGACTATCCTGCCCTTATCAAGGCCTATCAAGAAGGTGTGGAAAAGGCGCGAAAAACCCACACTCCCTGCATCTTTCATATTGTAGAAATGACCCAACCACAGGGTCATTCAACAAGCGGGAGTCACGAACGCTACAAGTCTAAGGAGAGGTTGGCTTACGAGGAAGAGATCGATTGCCTCAAAAAATTACGTCAATGGATCATAGACTCCGAAATCGCCACCGACGAAGAAATGAGCCAACTAGAATTGTCGATTGAAAAAAAGGTCGAGCAGATCCAACAAGAAACTTGGCAATCTTACAGAGAACCCATTGAAAAACTCTATGCTGAACTCAAAGAAGATCTTACCAAACTAAGCAGTGAAGAAACTGACACGCAAGTTGGCAGTAATCTTCTTGCGGAATTGGATCGTTCTCCTCTTATTCTCAGACGACACATTCAATCAAGCCTCAAACAGGCTCTTCTCGAATTAAGACACCACGATCTACCGATCAAAGCTCATTTATCGAGACGCTTGGAAGATCTCATTAAAGACAATCATGAACGCTACAATACCTACTTATATAGCGAAAGCACTCGTTCACCCCTTTTCCAAAAATCAGTCGAGCCGCTATTTAGCGAATCTTCTCAAAAAATTGACGGTAGACAGGTGATCCAGAAGTACTTTGATAAGATTTTAGAAAAAGATCCGCGTGTGTTTATCGTCGGTGAAGACGTCGGAAAATTAGGCGGTGTGAACCTCGAGTTTGAAGGATTAAATGAAAAGTATGGGGAACTGCGTGTCACCGATACCGGCATCAGAGAAGCAACCATTCTTGGCCAAGGCATTGGGGCAGCAATGCGCGGGCTCAAACCCGTTGTTGATATTCAGTATCTTGATTATCTCCTTTATTGTTTGCAGATCTTATCGGATGACCTAGCCACCCTTCATTACCGCACAGCTGGCGGCCAAATCGCTCCGGTTGTTGTACGGACGAAAGGACACCGCCTTGAAGGAATTTGGCATACTGGTTCTCCGATCGGCATGATCCTAGGAAGCGTCCGAGGAATCCATGTCTGCACCCCTCGTAACTGTGTTCAGGCTGCCGGCCTTTACAACACGATCTTTCAGGGTGATGACCCAGCATTGATGATCGAAGTCTTAAATGGCTACCGCTTAAAAGAGCTCTGCCCTGACAACCTTGGTGAATATTCGATACCACTTGGTGTTCCTGAAGTTTTAAAAGAAGGCAAGGATGTCACTATCGTCACTTACGGCGCAAGCGTACGTATCGCCGAAGGTGCCCTGAAAGAACTCGATGCCATGGGAGTTTCAGTGGAACTCATCGACGTTCAAACTCTTCTGCCATTCGATAAGTACCACAAAATTCGTAACTCAATTGAAAAAACCAACGCCGTAGTCTTCCTCGATGAAGACGTGCCAGGCGGAGCTTCTGCATTTATGATGCAACAAGTCTTGGAGGTCCAGGGTGCTTACGACTATCTCGACGTCAAGCCGCGCACCTTGTCTTCACACCCCCATAGATGCGCTTACGGTTCCGATGGTGATTATTTCTCTAAGCCTAATAGCTACGATGTCGTTCAAGTTATCAACGAAATGATGCATGAAAGAGAACCATTGGCATTCCCATTATTCACAAGTTCTCAATTGCCTCTAAAAGAAGTCTAAGAGGTCAAATTGCAGAAACAGAGAACCAGAGCCTCCACCGTCTGTATTCACGACGGTAGGCTTCTTGTCATTAAGCTTGAGGACCCTCACACCAAAGAGATTCATACTTATATTCCGGGTGGTAAAGTCGAACGTGATGAATACCCTTGGCAAGCCGCTGAACGCGAAACCCTCGAAGAAACTGGCTACCATGTCACTGTAGATAAACAGTCCGAGAGCCTTCTTCACTATCCGTTTACATGGAACGGCGAGGAGATCGCTTGCTCAACTTATTTTTTTAAAGCTAGGCTCACCCCGGGACAACAAAATCCCCAGAAAGTCGATGACGCTCCTTACCATAGAGGGGTTTTTTGGCTCAATCTCGATCAATTTGACTCACATTTTTCTTGGCATGGTGATATATACCGAGAGATTAAACGTTTTATTAAACCTTAAGGGTGGTGGATCAATTTATGTCATATGATTTTTATCGCATTCTTCATTTCTCTGGCTTCTTCTTCACATTCTTTGCTTTGGGCATTGTCTGGTTGCACGTTCAAAACTCGCCCAAGCAAAAAACCACTTCTTATAAGCTTGCTATGATGCTGCATGGCATTGGTGTTACGGCGATCCTCGTAGCCGGATTCGGGATGATGGCCAAAGCGAAGTTTTCATGGGAAATGTGGTTAAACTTAAAACTCGCGATCTGGTTTATCATTGCTGCATCACCTACGCTTTTGAAGAAAGTTCCAGCGATTGTAAAGCCCATGATCGTATTTCTACCATTGATCGGTGTATTGGCAGCCTATTTAGCTCGCTTTAAGCTTGCTTAAGTGGCTATGACTATTCCAAACTTCAAACAAGTTTTTATTAAAACTCAAATTTTAGTTGAGCTTTGAACTGCATGATCATTCTTACGAGCCCCATTCGTCGACAGAGATTTTTCTCATTACCCGATAACACATTGATTTCAATGGAAATAATTAGGAGAAAATTCCTTTGATTTTATGACGGTCCGCGCCAACTTTGATAACCAATTGTTTTTATTAGAAAAAAAGAGCTCATCTTAAGATATTTGCGAAAAAAACCAGTCAACTTATAGTGATTAACAAGGGCACTGATAAAGAAACTAATAAGAATTAGAAAAGTTTTATGCCTTTAATCGTACCTACAAGCGCATAACTAAGGCCAAGGTTTAGCGCTAAAAAATACCTACGCAGGAGCAACAACCGCGACCACTGGAAGAAATCGGGCCAAAAGCCTTTTTGGGTCTAACAAGCGCAAAAGCTCAACGGAGCTCCTGAGTCCTTTCCACACTTAGCAGACACGCTCACCGTGTCTCGCTTCGAACCCATAGAGACCCATTAAGATAAATCCAGTAGAGAGGGTACGGCATACGCCGTACCCACCCGCCCTGCAAGCATGGTTTGTGCATCATTTGAAAAAAATTTTAAATGCTGCAGTGAGCAAATTCAACCAATGTCTGAAATCTTAACCGAAGATTTAGACGAACTAAAACTAGAGTTCTTTACGAGAAGGCACGATCCAGTTTGCTAAAAGAATCGCAAAGGACATGGCACATGTGACACCAATTGCGTAGAGAAGCTTTTCAAAAGCAACATCAACTTGATCGGCCATCGATGCTGAAAAGCTTTGGTAAAGCTGCACACCTGGGACCGGCAAAATAATACCGGGAATAAGAAAGACCTGCGCGGGACTTCCAGATCGCTTTGCAAGGATGTGACTTAATACAGCCACAATGACAGTCACGACAAAGGCACTGTAAGCAGGCTCGAAGACTTTTGACGTTAACTGCAATCCCACACCTGCAATAACCCCTGTTGCCACTGTATAAAGAAAATATCTCCTTGGTGTCTTAAAAATGACAGCAAAACTCGCCGCAGTAAGAAGTATCATGAAAAACTTAAATACAATCGTCATTCTTCAAAGCCCCAAAAACTTAGCAATTCCAACGATCGTAATCACACCAAAAGCCAAACTAAGAGCCACGACAATCGCTTCAAAAGCTTTTGCCGCGCCAGATACTAGATTTTTTTGAGAGACCTCATGGATAGCGTTTACAAAGACCAGCCCTGGGACCATCATGATAATCCCACCAGTGATCACTCGGTGAATATTTATTTCAGGAAGAAAATAGTGCGCCAATGAGGCACCAAAGGCGACTGCAGCTGCTGAAAGATAATCGACTAAGTAACGGCTATTTTCACCTTTGTTGAGTGCCCCCCTAAGGATCATCACAAAAATCCCAATAACAAAAGCGAGAGACATTTCAAGATAGGATCCACCGTAAAAGAACACCAAACCAGCACTTGCCCATCCACCAGCCAAGACCGACAGCAAATCAGAATAGGGAGGCCTTTCGAGAATAATTTGAGCTAGCTGCCTTCTAGCTTGGGCGATCGTCAGCTTTTTTTCTTCAAGCTGATTGACAAGATCATTAATCATCGAAAGCTGGTTAAGATTAATCCCCCAATCTTTAATTCTGATGAGATCAAACTTTTCTTGTCCGTCTTTACGAACCGCTAGACTACAGCCGGTTGGCAAAGCGAGAACGTTGACATCAAATTCAAAAATATGGCCAAGCCGAACCAATAGATTTTCAACCCGGTTGGAAGAACAGCCACAAGCAATCAAAGCCTTAGCCATCTCTCTAAGAAAATCGGTTAATTCAAGGATTTTCACTTCATCAGACAATGCTCTTATTCCTCAGAAGGAGGCTGCAAAGAATGCAGAGGCAATCTATAACGACTTTCCAAGACAAAGTCACTTTAATTGTCATAGGCTGCTGAAAAACCTGCTGACCTTAACGGAAAACCTTCACTTCCCTCTAAGTATAGAAACAATAATGTAAAGCCCTAGAAAACCTGCAATGCTGAAGCCGACGAGTCCAAAAAGAGGAATATTGTAGTATTCATCACCAACTCTAGCAAAAACCAGAATAGAAGAACCAACAATCAAAGAAGCGATGATAATACTGACAGCCATCCGGGAGGAAGCTTGATTAATCGACCCAGCCACCCTAGAGACATCATCACTTGCAAAATTCAATGAAAAATGTCCCTCACCTGCGTCTTTAAGGATACGTTTGATTTGATACGGTGCATAACGTGCGAGAGAAGATAAATCACGTGCGATCATGAGAGACTGTTTTCGCAAAGCTTCGGGGGAATACATGTGCTGAACAATCTTGGTCGTGAACTTTTCGCAGCTTGCGATGACATCAAAATCAGGATCCAAATGAATTCCAATACCCTCAAACGAAGCGAGAGTCTTTAGAAAAATAATCAATTCGCTAGGCATCGGCGCTCGATGTCTGGCAGCAATTTTAGCGAGATCCCAAAGCATACGACCAGACCGTACCTGTTTGAGCTTAAGTCCTAAAAAGGGGGCTACGGCATTGTGAACATCGCGCTGAAACTCATCAAAATTAAAGTCAGCTTCTGGCTCTGAAAGTTCAATAAAATGCCGGCTAACCATCTCGAAGTCTTGATTTACAAGAGCAACAAGTAGTGCCGCTAAATGCTCACGACTTGATTTTGAAATTCTAGCAGTCACACCGAAGTCCAAAACTCCAATCGAGTTTTTATCAAGTGCCAAAAGATTACCTGGATGTAAATCACCGTGATACTCACCATCGACAAAGACCATTTGTAAAAACATCTCCAGGCCGTTTTCGACGAGAGATTTGGGATCAAGCCCATGACTTTCCATGTTCTCGCGATCCCATACCGGGATTCCTTCTAGTTTTTCCAATGTGAGGACATGCGAGGTTGAGAACAGCCAAAACACCTTAGGAATAACAATTCGTTCATCGTGAGCGAAGTTCTCGGCGATTTTTGCCGTATTGCCGCCTTCTCGGATAAAGTCTAACTCTCCGATTAATGCGCGCGTTAATTCATCAACAGTCGCTCGCGGCCTAATCAGACTCGTTTCAGGAGAGTACTTTTCAAAAAGGCTCGCCAGTAACTCCATCAAAGAAAGATCAGCATTAATGAGCGCTTCAATACCGGGTCTCTGCACTTTTAAAACAACCGACTCACCGGTTCTCAGTTTAGCGGCATGCACCTGTGCTATCGATCCAGCGGCTAAAGGTGTTTCCTCAATACTTTCAAATTCAGTCAACCTATCACCGAGCTCTTTCTCGAGAATTTTCTTGATTTCTGCATAAGGAATGACGCTGACTTCTTTATGAAGTTTTCTGAGCTCGGCCGTATAGTTCGGTGGCAATAAATCTTCTCTTGCAGCGAGAATTTGTCCTAGCTTGACAAATGCAGGACCAAGCTCTTCAAGAACAAGCCTTAAACGATTAGGAAGTCCAGCAATTTCTCCTTCCTTAATCTCAGGCTCTCCTCCTTCAGAACGGGCGACCGCTTCAGCTTCTTTCACTTGTTCTGGGGTAAGGATTTTACCAATACCAATGGTTTGAAGAAGCGACCAAAGTCCGTGCCTCGCAAAAATGTTGGCAATCTGAGAAAGTCTTCTGAGATCTCGAATTTTCTTTCCAAAAGGACCAATGGGAGTTTGCATATTCGTCCTCATTCGCTCTTAAGAGACGTCAATCAGTCAGTTAGCACTCTGCATTTAGTGTTGATTTCTTCAAATTCATTTTCCGGATCACTATCTAAAACGATACCACTGCCAGCCGCATATTCATATGAATTTTCCTCATGGCGAACGATTGTCCGGATAAGAATGGAAGAGTCAAAATATCCGCTTTCATCTAAAATAAAAGCACTCCCCATAAAGTAACCTCGAGATCTTTTCTCCGATTGATGAATTGCTCGCATCACTTCTTTTTTAGGAGCTCCCGTAATCGACCCCCCTGGAAAAACACGCTTAAAAATATCTCCAAGTGACAAAGTCGTATCAAGTTTGCAACGGATGTGAGCAACCCGGTGATGCAGAGTCTCGTAACTCCTGATACTACCCTGATCAACGACTTCAACAGTGGCTTTCTGACTGATGCGATTCAGATCGTTGCGAAGCAAGTCGATGATGATATTTAGTTCGGCAAGCTCTTTCTGAGAAGACATCAATTGATCTTTTGCCTTTTGATCTTCGTAAGAATCATCAAAACGCCCAACAGTACCTTTAATCGGAAATGTTTCCACCGCCAAATATCGTTGATGCGGTGTCACTCGCAAAAAACGCTCTGGACTAAAAGAGTACAGCTTTAGTTTGTGACACTCGAAAATAGAACTAAAAGGACCACCCAGGAGCTTCATCCGTTCAATGACTTCGTCCCTTTCGAAGGGCTGCAAGATTTCAAAAAAACGTAGAAGATTTATCTGATAAAAACGTCCCATCTTGATATCTTGCTTAGCTTTTTTAACGAGAGATACGTAATGAGCTCGGCTCTTTTCTTCTTTAAGAAAAATTGGCTTAAGTAGAACTTCATCTGGCCGCGCTGATTTACTTTTATTAAGAAGCTGACTTAACCAGTCAGGCAAGGGAGTCTTTCCACTATAGTGAGCCATTTTCTTTTTGAGATCAAAAGTCAAACTTTCTGTAACACGAAAGATCCGTGAGGGGTGACTAGCAACATCTGCCTGCTCAGAGAAGTCATCATAACTGACGACTCCCATGAAGCCTCTTTCAAATGGCTTTTCAAGCGATCGTGGAACCTTCTTCTGGGGCCAAGCCGCATTAAAGAAGTCGCCAGACAAAATCTCTTCAAACGAAACGGCTAGGGCAGCATATCGACTATCACTGACAAAGCTTAAAAGAGGCCGGCCCTCTGGCCAGTTTCTGACAACGCTCCAGTAGTCAAGGTCTTCGATCATCAATGCAGAAACCTTTTGATATTAATGGTTAATTTACCCCGCGCTTCCGTCCTTCAAGCAGGCTTGCCTTAAGCAAGGAAAGCCGTTAGTCTTGCAAACCATACACGAAGAGCCTTTCAAAAAGCTAAGGAATAGCGTCTAAAAATCATTTGGTGAGGAAATTCATGACAACTTCAATTTTTAAAAATGTAGCGGTAGTCGGTTCAGGACAAATGGGATCTGGAATCGCACAAGTTTGTGCAATGAAAGGCGTAATCGTTCAACTCATCGATCTGAGCGAAGAACAGCTCAAAAAAGCCGAAAAAACCATCGACAAATCTCTTGGTAAGTTGGTCGAAAAGGAGAAAATAAGCGCTGACACCGCCACTAGTGCAAGAAAAAATATTAGCTTTGTAAAAGACCTTTCAGGTCTATCTCAGTGCGACCTCCTAATTGAGGCCATCGTTGAAAACGAAGACGTTAAAAAAAGTCTCTTCAATGAAGTCGATCAGCTGCTTCCTCAGACGGCGATCATCGCTTCTAACACTTCTTCGCTTCCCATAACGCGCCTCGCGTCATCAACCAAAAGACCGGATCGATTTGTCGGCATGCATTTTATGAACCCTGTCCCTATTATGAAGCTTGTAGAAGTCATTTCGGGTATGGCAACTTCACAGGAAACAAAAGATAAAACCATTGATTTTGCACACTTTTTGGGTAAAGAGACTTCTCTCAGCAAGGATTACCCTGGTTTTGTTGTCAATCGCATCCTTATGCCTATGATCAATGAAGCGTTCACCGCATTAATGGAGGGCGTTGCGAGCCCGGAAGATATCGATAAGGGTATGAAGCTTGGCACCAACCAACCAATGGGCCCCTTGACGTTAGCGGATTTTATCGGCCTTGATACATGCCTTGCCATCATGAAAGTGCTTCATCAGGGACTGGGAGATCCGCGTTATCGACCGAACCCACTTCTTGTCCAATACGTCGATGCCGGCTGGATGGGCCGTAAAACAGGAAGAGGCGTCTACCAATATGATTAAAGGAGAACGACTATGACCTCTCAATACGAAACCATCATACTTGAAAAAGAACAGGCGATCGCCACGATTACCATCAATCGTCCCGACGTTTTGAACGCTCTCAACGAAGCCGTCATTGCTGAGTTGGGTGATGCATTGTTTAACGAAATCGATCAAGACATAAGGGCTATCGTTATTCAAGGAGCTGGCGAAAAAGCTTTTGTTGCCGGAGCAGACATCGTCGCCTTGTCGAAGATGAGTGCTGAAGAAGCTTTAGCTTTTTCCAAGCAAGGCCAAACAGTATTTAACGCCCTCGAAAAGCTCCCTCAAATCACCATCGCCAAGGTACAAGGTTTTGCGCTCGGTGGGGGCTGCGAATTAGCGATGGCTTGCGATATTATTATTGCAAGTAAAAACGCCCGCTTTGGACAACCAGAAGCCAATTTAGGACTGATCCCCGGCTTTGGTGGCACCCAAAGGCTGGTGAAAAAGGTCGGTCTCGCAGTCGCTCTTGATATGCTCGCCTGCGGAAAAAGCCGAAGCCTTAAAGGCGAAGAAGCTCTCGCCGCCGGGCTAATTTCACGGGTAGCAGAGCCAGAAGAACTCGACTCGGAAGTTTCTAAAGCGGTCAAGGCCATCCTTTCCTCAGGTCCCACAGCCGTCTCTGAGGTTAAGAGATTAGCGCGCGAGGCTCTTGAAATGCCTTTAGAGGCCGGCATGAGTTCGGAGGCTTCGTCTTTTGCCAATTGTTTTTCGAGAGAAGAATCTGAAGAAGGAATAAAGGCTTTTCTAGAGAAGAGAAGTGCAAGCTTTTCTCAATCTTAGAATTGTCTTTACATAGACCGACTAAAATGTCGTCTTTACTTAATGAGGTGTGCGATCAGCTGTCATTTTTTGTCGAAGTCTTTCAATGTTTCAAAAAGATGACGGTGCAGTGAGGATATCCGTCTATTCAGAGATTTATACTCTTGACGCGACAACACCGAAACATTAAATAAACATTGAAACTTTAGGTATCTAAGGCTTTAGGTTAAACCATAATTGAGAAGCTGCAGATCATCGAATCAAATCACCGGGAGAGTTTGATGAAAGACTTTATCACCAAATTGCAGAAAGATATCAATAAGCTGCAAGATACTGTTCAAAAAGAAGGTAACGACCTCGTCAAAAAAATTAAAAAGGTAGCGACCAAGAAAAACATTGAGGCGCAAGCAAAAGACCTCGAACACATTATCGCCGAAAAACTGAAAAACTTCGAACCAGCACTTGAGAACCTTTACAAAGAAGTCAGAAAGAGCGCTAACAAAGCGGGAATCGACCTCAGTAAGTTCGAGCGCGAGCTGAAAAGGAAGACAGCAGCGGCTAAGAAAAAAATTAAGACGATGAAGAAGAAAACCACCAAGAAAAAGACAACGAAGAAAAAAACAACGAAGAAAAAAGCAACTAAGAAAAAAACCGCAAAACGTACGACCAAGAAAAAAACCACTAAAAAAGCATAATCAGAATGGTCGGCCCAATTGATAGATCACCTGCTATAGGTGATCTTTCTTTCCATCCCAACGATCAAAAAATCAGATCTCTTCTCCTTGACTGGTACGACAATGAAGACCGTCAGTTACCATGGCGAGTTTTGTGGAAAAAACATTCTGACCCATACCATATTTGGCTCAGCGAAATCATGCTTCAGCAGACTGTCATTTCGGTTGTGATACCGGTTTACGAACGCTTTCTCGAAAATTATCCAAATGTCAAGTCTGTGGCTGAGGCCAGCGAAGAAGATTTAAAGCTCGCTGTCCGGGGCCTTGGATATTACCGGCGCTTTGGCCTTTTTCATAAAGCGTGTCAATACTTGACAGAGCATCGTCTAAAGAACGGGCGCATCGAATGGCCTCACCGCTACGAAGATTGGCTTTCAATACCTGGGGTCGGCCCCTATACCGCTGCAGCCGTCAGTAGTATTGCTTTTTCTCAGGTCGCTGGAGTCGTGGATGGCAATGTCGAACGTGTTTTCTGTCGCCTTTTCGATATCCGCCTTCCCGCTAATCATAAGAGCCTTAAAAAGTCTTTTAAAAGAGCCTCTGACGAAATCGTCGATCAAACACGGCCTGGTGATTTCAACCAAGCTCTGATGCAACTCGGTCAGTTGATTTGCAAACCCAAAACCCCTGACTGCGGAAGTTGTCCACTATCATTTTGTTGCCTAGCAAAAGAGAGAGGTAGCACCGATAAGGCACCGGCAGCAAAACCCAAAAAGACCTTTACGAATGTAAAAATGGACTTAGTCATTCCCGTCAATAATGAAAAAATTGGCTTGATTGAGAGAAGCGTAAGCAGTCGTTTTCTGAAAGGCACTCGTGGCTTTCTGACCTATACTAATTTAAACAGTGAGAAAAGGTCTCGCTTAGATGGTTTGCACCTAGAACTCGACAAACGATCCCTTCGTTCAGTTAGCACGATCAATCATAATATTACCCATCACAAAATCACCGCTGATATCCACCAGCTAGATCACAAAAGTCTTCATCCAGATCTTGACATTACATGGCACTTAAAATCCGATATCGAGAAGAACTTAGTTTCAAATCTTGACCGTAAAGCTTGGAAATCCTATTTGAAGAGCCTCTCCCAGCCTGAGCTTTTTTCCTTTACTAAGGCAAATGACTAGCGGACAATTGTAGTATCAAAAGAGTGGAGTTACCGGAGGTGGAAAAATGGTAAATCAAACTTCAAGTGATACCTTAGTCGTTGCTATGAGTCTCGATGATCATAGTAAAAATCTCTTAAAAATAGCAGAAGGGTTTTGTTTAAAGACACAGATGAATCTCCGCCTCGTACATGTTTGTACCCCCATCCCAGGTCCTAGTTGGCCTATTGCTGTCACTGGACAGATTACCATGTCAGACGTAATCGACGCAGGGGATGAAATGGCTCGCCAAGGAGCTAAAGACCAGCTGGAAGAGATTGCTAGGAGGGTTGATAAATCGATCAATGTATCGGTCAATGTTTTATCCGGAGACGGTCCTACTGAAGTGATTGCTGATGCACTTGCCAGCCAAGCGTCTCTCATTCTTGCAGGAGCTGCTGCTGGTAGCCATCGTTGGATTCCCAAAAGTCTCTCGACAACCCTAAGCCTCCTCGCTGACTCGCCTTTACCAGTCATGATCGTTGCCGAAGGAGCAGAGTTAGACTTAAGCAAACAAGAGTTTCATTTTCTGATCACTGACGATCTTAGGGACAACAGCCTCGACGCCTTGAAAGCCGGCTTTAACTGCGCCAAGATGTTGGGCGTCAAAAGGATCAGTCACGTTCATGTTAGCGGTCTAACGAAAGATATTCTTGAAAGTACACTAAATAATGCGATGGCCGTATCGCATACGGCCCTTGATGCCCCAGAAACAGCTGATACTGTTTTCAAAGCTGTTGAAGATGGACTAAAAAAACAAATGCTTTCCCGCGTTGAAACTTGGCTTCAAAAACATGAAGATCTACGAGACGGCTACGAAGCCGTTATTCTTCATGGTTCAGCGGAAACAGAAGTTGAAACCTACGCAAAATCTCAAGAGCTTGATGTCATTGTTTTTGGACGCCACCACAGCATTCATAGACGGCCATTCGTCATAGGGCAAATTCCTTTCAATACTATGCTCTCACTAAACAAGCCGATTATTGTCGCTGTTAAGTAACCCATCCGTTGGAGGCTGGCCAATAAAAAGGGAAGAGAGGAGGGGGTAACCCCCTCTTACTCGAGACCTAGGGGTGGGCAAATGATCGGGTAATTTGGGACAAGACGATAAGACTGATGCCTAAACATCAGCACATCTTAAAAGCTTTACTAGATCTCTGATTTGATTTTCGTCTGGGGTTTTTTTCATCGCCCCTTGACGAAGCTGGTTATATCGACTCACTTTTCTATTGCCGACCTATTCTTCGCCAGGATGGCTTAAAAGCTTACCAAACCGGAATCCTGACGAGAAAACCGAGTATTTCTCTCCATAATTTTCTAGATTCACAGAATAATTAAATTTTCTTAAGTATTTTCAGTGATTTTGCCGATGAATCATCAACTTATCTGGAGGTAATAAAATTGGCTCAGCAAAATCTTTTTTTCCTTCTTCTTGTCTTCGCAATGTCTTGTAGCCCGAAAGATGGCGGAGGAGGTTCGGAGAACAAATCGAACTCAGATCCAGGTGAAGAGGATGCTATTGTTTCCGCAGAGGGTGGCGATGAAGACAAAGAGGAACAGGCTTCGGATGACGATGCTAAAGATGAAGAAGAGACGACAGAAGAAGAAAGTGATCCGATAACCTTAAGTTTTGCCTTTCCAGAAAGCTTAGGAGAAATCACCCTCGACACCGATAAAGTCGACATCGACCAACTTCTTGGCAGCGGTACATTGGATGAGCCTTCAGGAATAACTCTTTACGACAATAATAATATCGCCATTGCATTTAACGACGAGACACCTGCCAAACCTGTTTTTTTAATGGTTGTGAATGGCTATCAAGGAAAACTAAACTTCCCTAAACCGATCGGAGAAGTTTCACTGGGCGATGATTTAGGTCAGTTCTTTCCTGAAGATGACCGTGCTGGCGTAAAGCTCATGCGAGACTTTGGGCGTATTCTCGATGGTAAAATAGATGATCCCAACTACGATTGCCGACGGGTTAACTCCTGTGGGGCAAGCGTCGTCAACAACAACTATGTTTTAACCTTCGACAAAGGGAGTTTTATTATAGGCCCCGGAAACTCTGATTTTCTGATTGCAGCCGACTTTGTTGTACCTCCGCCAGCGCGCACCGCACCTTTAGCGTTAGATGTTGATTTCCAGGCCAATACGGTTGGTGGTTTTAGCATGCAAACCGTCAATGCCGACATTGAAGCAATCTTTGGTGCTGAGCGAGCTAAACGCCCATCAACCGGCAGCAAATTTTTTAGTTACTACGACAACGAAAATATCGTAATCGAATGGTCAGGAGAAGACCCTAATATACCCGCAATCATTGAAATTGAATGGGGATATGATGGTAGAATCAATTTCCCAGCACGTTTTACAGAACCTGTCAAAATGGGTCAGAGCTTTGCCGCTGAATTCCCAGAGACAGACACGGAAGGCGCCGCTTTTATGAAAGAACTTGCTCGCTTCTTTCTAGGGCAAGCTGAAGAAACGTACGATTGTACAACGGTAGAGCCCGCTACCTGTAAATTCGAGATGAATGATAGTTATCTATTCTTCCATTATGAAAAAGGTTCAGTGATCTTTTCGAATAACGACGATAAGACACTTTTTGCGATTCAGTTCTTTGAAAACGATCTAGCTGCGATTGGCAGTACGACTTTTTCACTGACCGGCAAAGGAAAAAACAGTCGATTTCTTAAAGAGCCAAGACA
>CAZBDM010000047.1:13031-14702 GCA_964490675.1 uncultured Oligoflexales bacterium | reverse complement strand
TCCGACCATGTATATGTCGGTATCGCCGGCTTGAGCTCCAGTAAAGACAACTTTTTTGCCATCAGGAGTAAAAGATCCACCACTATTCATGCCTTTGTATCCGGATAGTTTTCTCACCTTTCCGTTAGTTAAATCGTACATGTAAAGATCAGGGTTTCCCGATTTAAAACTTGTATAAACAAGTTTTTTACCGTCTGGTGACCAGTTCGGAGAAAGATGAATAGTATTATCGTTAGTGATTTGAATAAGATTACTGCCATCAATATCACTGATAAAAACTTGTTTGAAAGCACCCTTTCTCTTTCTTCCGATGAAGGCGATCTTAGAAGAAAAAATACCTGGCTTTCCTGTGTAAGCTTGTAATAAAAGGTCAGCATACCTTCGTAAGACGACCTTAATATCGGTAATGCGCGTAAATCTCTTACCAAGAATGACCGTCCCTTTATTGATATCAATAGTCATGATCTCAAGGATCAACCCAGCTTGTTCACGGGTCAGTTTACCGACGGTAAGCGCTTCAACTCCAATACCTTTCCACTGTTTGATATTGATACCGCCGATTTCAGTTGGATTGGCTTTGTTGACAAAAGTGCTGTTCCCTAACTTAATTCCTTTATAAGCGTCTTCAGACATGATGTTGAAGAAACCGGTAAAGAGCATCAGCTTTTTCAACTCTTCGGATCCATCTTTGGCTTGTTGGCTGAGAGCGACGTCATTGGCATCAGCTTGAAACAATGGGATCGCCATGACTAGTTTACGAAAGTTCGGATTATCGATAGTCACGACAATTTTATCGTCTTTTTTATCCTGGCTAAACGCGGCCGAGGGTAAGAAAACAGCTAGACAAACAAGTAAAGTCAAAACACGAAACATATTCACCCCTAGAGTATTGACTTCGGACTGAAGTTTAAGATGATTTCCCTTCCGGCTGCTTCACTGGGAGGCTTAGGAAAAGGAGTTGAGTTCTTAATTGCCGTTAAGGCTAATTGATCAAAAGCAGGATCGCCAGAAGTTTTGTAAACCTGAAATTTTGTTAACTGGCCTTGTGCATTGATCACAATACTTATACTGACTTCAATATTAGCATTCTTTAAGTTGTATGCTTCGGGTAAGTAGTAATTTCTGCGAATGACCTTCCGTAACTGGCCTTTGTAGCGGTTAACTCCCGCTGCACTCAGGCCGCTTCCTCCAGCGAGACCTTTCTTATCATCAAGTTCTTTCGCTCTTTTTTGTAGTTTTTTGCTGAGTGGCGATGTCGTCTTGTCGGCAAACTTCTTCTCCTGCCGAGCTTTTTCTTTTAGAAGTCTTTCGAGAGCTTCTTTCTTCTTAAGAGCATTGACTTTTTCTTTGACGTCAACCTTTGGAGGATCGGGAACTTTCTCGGTCTTTTCTTCAGGCTTGTCGCTTTCTTCGAGTGGTTTATCAGTTTTTTCTATCGCCATCTCATCGGCGCTTTCCTGCTTTTTCTCTTCGATCGCGAAGTTTTTGGGCAGCTGCGGTAAGATCTTCTTGTCGACTTTAAATTCTTCAGCCTCTTCGGCTTTCTTTATAGTGGTCTGCTCTGCTGCCCCGTCAAAATCTGCCGCCAAATCGACATCAAATTGCCACTCTTCAACCAAAGGTTTTCGGACATCGAAGAGGTTTGACATATTGCTATTTAAAACGATGACA
>CAZBDM010000047.1:5642-13021 GCA_964490675.1 uncultured Oligoflexales bacterium | reverse complement strand
ACATGGAAAGCGACTGAAAGAACCACCAAAGCTTTGACAAGTCTAGCTTCAAACTTCTGGTTGGTATTAGGTTCGATATATTGCCGCGCCAAAAACTGCCTCTACCAAGTGACACCAATTACAAATAGGTGTTCTTTTTATTTTGCTGATTTACCCTTGTTCTCAGGCTTTGTAAGCATGGCCATTTTGAGAACACCCGCAAGTTTGGCTGCCGACATGGCGTAAATCACGTTTCCATATTCAACGCGCCGGTCGGCTCGTATAAAGAGCTCTTTTTTATCGCGATACTGATAGATCGCCTTCATGCGCTCACTAAGTTGAGCTGCTGGAATACGCATCTTATCGATAAAGTAATTACCGTCACTGTTGATTGATAAGATCACGCGATTCTCATCCACCTGTGTCCCTTTCGCTTTGCTCGAAGGCAGGTTGACTTTAATACCTGTGATGGAAAGAGGCGCGGCCACCATGAAAATAATAAGAAGAACTAGCATGACATCAACTAGCGGGATGATATTGATCTCCGCTAAATCTTCGTTTCCACCTTCTTCACTTCGGGGTCCCAGTTTAAAAGCCACTGCTAAATCCTCGGCGTTTGCATGGGGTTGGATCCACCACCTGCGTTAGCTTTATTACGATCTGAAACGAGATATCTTTCAACGATATTCATATAGTCAGCACCAAAGCCATCGATATTTGACAGTAAGTGGCGGATCTTATTGTTAGCGATATTATAGCCAATAACAGCAGGGATCGCTGCAGCAAGCCCGAAAGCTGTTGCGATCAACGCTTCTGAAATTCCCGGGGCAACAGCGGCAAGGCTGGCGCTGCCGGTCCGGGCAATGCCTTCAAACGAGTTCATAATCCCCCAAACCGTTCCAAATAGTCCGATAAACGGGCTGGCTGAGGCACTAATGGCAAGAAAAGGCAGGTAGCGTTCCATGTTTTGCTTTTCTCTGGCCTTCGCCTTCTGCAAAGTCCGTCCGAGGTTATCAAGGGCGGCACTAACCGCTAGTTCGATGTTAGACGACTGATCTTTCAGCTGACTGCCCCTGACAAGTTCAGCATAGCCGCTTCGGAAGATTTCACGCACAGGACTGACTGGATATTCATTAAGACGACTGTTGAGATCGTTGAGTGATCGGCTGTCCCAAAAACTTTTAATAAAAGCCTCGGAATGGCGGAAAAGTCTCTTCAGATACCACCATTTGCTAAGCGCTATCGCCCAGGTGATGACAGAAAAGATCATTAGGGTCAAAAGGACGAGAAAGACCACCGGTCCTGCTTCTAGTGACCTCGTAATAATCGAGGTGCTGCCGAGGTTAACCTCGGTCACTTGTTCCTGCGCAGGCGGTAATGTGTTGTTTGTTTTCGCCTCGACATTTGTCGTTTTAGTCTGGCCAAGGCCGACTTGTGAAACAACAGAGGAACTCATAAGAAGCAGAACAAAGATTTGCAAAATCTTCCTGGCTGAAAACATAAATCAGTTACCTTATTCGGAGCAAAGATGATTAGCTGTAAATGCTAAAGATTGCTAACTTTTAATAGTTATTTAAGATGATAACCTTTCGTAAGCGGACAGTCAAAGCTACAAAAGCCATTCTAAGAAAGTCATGAAGATAAACGTACGATGTTAGGAAAGCTTCGGGAGTGTCAGCTGATCCTGCGACCAGCCACTATAACTAATTGTTACGAGACTTGATTTTGAAAATATCGAAAAACGACCAGAGGTTGGCACGCTTCTTCTAGTAGTCGAGCTCTTCACCTTCGCCATAATCTAGGTCACTGCTGCCATCGTCAAGGCTTACGGCTCCAACGACATCAGCGTAATCGCCGGGGTCGCCGTCATCATAATCGTCTTCTTCTTCTTCTTCGACCTCTTCGCTTTGCGCAGCCAGCATTTCTTCTTCGTCTTCGTCCATTTCTTCAACGTCAAAGTCTTCTACTTCAATGGTTTCAGAGCGAGCCTCCATCCAATCCTTGGCGTCATCCTCGGTGTCAAACCCTGCCTTTAAAATGTCTCCGGTTTCTATGTTGAAGATCTTCCAGGCCATTTTACTATGCTCCTATGTCTCAACGTGACGAGTTAAGCCTTACCATCGGATATATATAAAATCCCTTGACTATAAAATATTTTAATAGTATTTTAAAATGTTTTTGGTTCTGAAAATGATTTTAATGAAGGTTTCTTTAAAACCTGCTGTGATTCTATCTATAGAGTTAAACCATGAGTTCTCATTCAGTCAAAGTATTTTTTGCAGGAACGCTATTTTTTTTGTGCTGGCCGACGGCCTACGCTGAAGATTTTATCAGTTTCGGACCTAGTCTTGGAAGAGGCCAGGATCAGCAAGGTTCACAAGTCACCCAAAATGGCAGTGGCCGCGTTAACGTCGGATTCTTTTCACAATCTTTAGAAAGCTGGCAAGTCACTCCTCTTCTTGGATTCTTAAATAGCTATCAATCCTCTAAGAAATCTGAATCAGACAGAGAGTACACGCTTTATTACGACCAACGCATCTTTACCGGTGGGCTTCGCCTCACCAGACCAAACAAGCTGCTTACCAACAGAACCTTGCTACCCTACTTAGGAGTTTCGTATGGCAAGGGCTGGAGTAAAGTGGTCATCAAAGAACAGGACGAGCAAAGCTTCATGGAACATTCTTACACCGGAGCCGAATCGACTTTCCAAGAAGTCGAATTAGGTCTTGGAATTCCGATCAACGACGAAATCTCATTTTCGGTTTCCCTTGCCTACGTCATTTATACGATCGATCAATCCCAGTTGGCCGGAGCTTACGAAGGCCAAGTCATCGAAGAAGAAGGCCAATTTCTGCTGACCGGCAGTCAAAGCAAAGCCGATATCGAACTCGCTAATGAAAGTGAGCAGCGTGTTTATTCCTTAGGGTTCGGTCTCGTCTTCAACATGTAAGTTAGCCACTCTTTAAAACCATTCGGTAAAGCAAAAATCTTCGAACAGAATTTACGGATTTCCCTCTACATTACATTGCATAAACTCCCGCTTAGCGTTAGCAAAAGGCGACTAACGAACCAGGGAGACAAAAATGAAATATTCACTTTCTGTAATCATTGTTTCAAACGCTTAATTGTTTTGAAAAATACTGAGTGATCGCAGTTGCGATCTCATCGTGTCGTTGAGAATAATAATTAGCTTTGTGGTGAACAAAGTACACGGGCACCTTCAAAACAGTTTTTTTGTTCTCAACAATAAGCCTTGGGTCATCGATCAGATGCCTGGCGATAACTGCTTTTCCGTAGCCAAGTTTAACACCTTCTAAAAGTCCGTAAACATCATCCAAGTAGCGCTTTCTTTGCGGAGGCTTTCGCTTAAGAAGGCGGAAGTAAGATGACGTTGTCACATCACTTTCATCGTGATCAAGATAAATCTCGCTGGCGCGAAAATTTTTGTGAGAGACAAGAACGTTTTCCTCGTATCCAAGAAACTTTGAAACCACACCAGAGCGTTCAATTTTCTTATTAAATAGTAAATAGTCAACCCGCCCCGTTCTGAAAAGATGATCTAATTCGCTTAACTCCCCTGTATAGGTTTGAATGGAAAGTTGCTGATGTTGCTTCATTAACTTTGCCAATGCAGGAAGAAGCAGAGACCGCATAACAGAGGAAAACCCGGCGATACGGATCTGGCCTGTAAGAAATCTTTTCGAATCATCGCTCAGCTCGTTAATGATTTCATCTTCAAGTTGCTTGTGAGTCTCAGCATATTTTAGAAACTTTTGACCGGCTGCTGTCAGACTCGTTTCATTCTTATCCCGAATAAAAAGAGTCGTTTCAAAATAATCTTCAAGCCCTGCGATACGCTGCGAAAAGGCTGGTTGTGACAGACCGATGCGCTTTGCTGCAGCTGTGAAGTTTCCTTCACGGGCAAGCACATAAAATGCTTGCAATTGATTTGATGAAATTTTCACGATCATTCCTTTGCGACAGTTTATTCGTTTTTTGAATAAATACATTGAAACTATTAATTTTACAAATATCTGTGACTTCTCTAACTTCTTTTCAGGTCCCCACTGCCAGACAGGATCATCAAGATATCGATTCAGTCGGTAAGCTTGGCAGTCGGATTCTTTCATCATTATACAAGGAGGTTATCGATGAAAATTTTTTCTCTATTTTTTCTAGTTCAGCTGTTTTTTTCTTTTGAGCCAGCCTTTGCCAAAGGTTGTACGGATTGTGGTCTCGGACCTGACTATTGTCCCTCAAGCTGTTCGCCTATTTTACTTCCCCCAGATAGCGTTGGCAGTGATGAACCTTGGACTGGAAGACATCTCGCTTGCCAAGTCGGCGAAAGTTTCTCTATGGACATCTATTTAGGCGAAAAACTTGAGTCTGAAGATTTGGGGGGAGATACCTTTAAAGCTGAAGGGTTGACTCCTTACGGGCCGCGCAGGGAAGGATTGGAGTTTAGTACAGTCGCGTCAATCAGCGATCACTCAACTAGGGTTGCCTGGGGACAGCGCCTAGAAATGGACATCGAAGCTGTCGACGCCAAGCTGTATTTACTCGATATTATAGGCTCGATTTATCCAGAATTTGGTGAAGCGCGCCTCGGCACTCATGGAGCTATTGTCTATGGGGATGGTGACCAAGAAAATCTTGAGTGTGAGAAACTTTGAGAACCCGAAGGGGGTGATCAACATTGAAACTAAGGTCAACCCCGTCATTCTCAAGTCAACTTTTTACAGACTTTGATTGGTTCATTAAAGCCAGGTGCAAAGATCGCATAAGAACCATCCTCTATCAGTCTTTGTTCCGAATGCGAAAAGACTCTAAACTTATGTCCCATAAAAGGCTTGCCAAGCTCGACGATCAAGGCGTCATCTTGGCAACGACTTTTCGAGTAAAAACCCTCGTCACCTTCAATATACAATGCCTCGTCTGCATTAATTAAGGAAGATTCAAAAAACTCAAGATCTTTGCCATGCCCTGGATCAAAAAAATTATTGTAAACGTATTGATTTGTAGCAGGATCAAAGTCGATCCTTAGAAGATAGTCTTCGACAGCGTCTGGTAGGGCCTGACTATCACTCGCTGGACAAAGGTATTCGCCACTCATATCGGGACATTCCCCGGCAATAAGCGAACCATGCATTAAAACAAAACTTAATATTAATAGCTTCATAGCCATGCCTCTTAACAAATCCTACATAATTTCCACGACTGTAGTTAGCATTCCTTAACCGGTCAAACAAAGTTAAAACTGTTTATTTTTTGGAAAACAAAGACTTACCTTGCTCAAAAGATATGCAATCGACGCTTCAGCCACTGACTCTTTCCATACACATTTTGTGTTCACTCTCTTACCGAATATCTCCCCTCGAATTGACTTAGGACATCGAGGTCCTTATAAGGAAGGAAACCTTATAAAGCTGGGAGATGATAATGTTTAGGATATTAGGCTTTGTTCTACTGTTTTTTATCACCAATCAAGCTTCAGCTGAGTTTGCAAGTAAGTTCATTAGACATGACGACTACCGGCTGTATTACGTCGAGCAAGATAACCGCGTTTACCGAGCTACTTGTGAAAAAGGTGTTTACGTATATGACAGAGCAACCTGCAAAAGGGATATCCTTGCCGTTGCCCCCGACATTTTCTTCCCCATTCTCGACTCAAAGTTTGGCAAAAAACTTGAAGAATACCGCGGTAAGATGCGAGATGCTTGGATCAATATCCAACGCGTGGATACGAAGTTAATGGAGCTTGCTAGCGCTGACGAAGCTAACGAAGAGGGTGCACCAAGCTTTGAAGATATAGAACGCACCAACGCCCAGCTTGTAGCTCTGGAGACACGCTTATCTGAAACCAACGATCAAATCGTCCGGGCGGAACAAAGACTTAAGCAACAACCCGACCTCGAAGTCGTCCAGCAACTTGAGCTTCTTCGCAAAAGAGCAGCCGACATTTCTGAAGATATTGGAACATTGGCTGCACAGCTGACAGAGATGCATCTAGAATATGTCAAAGCGCGTGTTGAAGATGATGATGCTCATTACCACCAGCTGACGAAAATGCGTCAATCTTTTTTAACTCAGTGGCTCGATCACAAAAAGAACGTTCAAAGACAAACGGAAGATATGATCCTCGGGCATCAGCTCTCAAGTTATCTTCGAGAAGTCGGCTTTACCTGGGTGTCAACAACTAATAGCCCTATAATGGGAAGCGATCATTTTAGAGATGCCTTTATCGAGGCCGAACTTGCCCAACGTACATGGAGTTACAAGTCGAATAAGTTGGAGCACAAAGTTGTCTTTGATGTTACAGAATCGGGCGAACTTGAAAGTATCAAATGTCATCTTAGCTTACCAATTACTGAAGAATACTTCAATCATTGCTGGGTTCACTTCACAGCACCAGAAAGACGCGCTGTTTATGAGTTTAAACATCAAAGAGAAAACATCAAGTTTGATACTGAACGCTCAAGTATAGGTGATCATCTAAAAGAACATGGTTTTTACGAGCCCATACAAGCAGGTGAATGGAAAATTGCTTTGTCCTGCAAAGAAAGCGATTGGCAAGATCGCCAGGCTTTGACTGACTGCCGGCTTCGCTTCAAGTCTAAATTTATCAATTAATTCATAAAGCAGGTCTCGAGCCTGCTTTTTTTACGTCTAGGCTGAACACAAACTGTGTTCACAAACCCCCTGTCAATAGTCAAATTTCTTCAAAACCTCCGCAAAAATTTCTAACTTAGTCTCAGATCATCTTGAAGCCAAAAAGGAGGAAGCATGTATCTTCGAATGCTGATTATAACTCTTTTGGTGATCGCATATTCCTGTGCGCCATCGGAAGAACAGTCGACAACCAAAGCCATCGGTACCGATTTACCAGATGACGGCACCCCCAACCCTGACGTTTATCTTTACTGGACAAAAACAAGCAAAATCTTCCGCGGTCGTTGCAACGACAGTAAAGATGTCATCCGTACTAATTGCACGAGCGACCTTGAAAGCATGAGTTACACTACTTTTAAAGAGGAGCTTGACGGCGGACTTTCAGAAACAATCAGAAGATTAACAACAGAATCACGACGCATCCAAAGAGCCATAAACCTCATCAGTCGTCAGATCTCAGCAATCGTTGCAGAGCTTGATGAATACGAAAGACAGCATGGAGAGCTTTCCAGAGAGCTTCAAAGGCTTCGCAGCGATCTACGTAGATTCGAGACCTTCCTTGCCGAGTACCGCGAACAATTAAGACTGATTGACGAAGCCCTTAGTCGCATTCGGGATCGTGACATAGAACGCCAACGCCTTATCGTTATAAGCCGTATTGCCGAATATCAAAACCGCCTTGGTCACATCGATGGAAATATTCGCACAATCATTGCCAAGCTGCGTGTGAT
>CAZBDM010000047.1:4291-5632 GCA_964490675.1 uncultured Oligoflexales bacterium | reverse complement strand
CTAGCAAACCTTCGTGGCGAGTTAGATATCGTACAAACTCAATTAAGACGCGCTCACGACGACTTCAGCGTATACGAAGACACGCTTAGAAGGCTTAACGATGGCATCATTTATAGCGTCTTAAGCGACAATGTCATCCTAAGAAGACAGAGACAGTTTGTTAAACGATTCGACCAAATCTTTACTGATCATCAATGATCTTAACCCATAGAAGAGGAACACATTATGATTTTAAAAAAACTATCTTCAATCGCACTTGTCCTTGGCTTTACTGCCGCTTGTGGCAACGGACAAAACAGTACACAAGCGAGTCTTCCGCTGACCACAGATCTGACTCCCGTCGTCCAGGGAATCCCCGATAACAAGCAGGTTGACTCAGACTCAGTCAGTCTAGAGTTTTCTCTCGATCAAGATATCGAAGCATTGGGTTATGCTCTTGAAGGATTCGAATGTCGTCTTGACGAAGCCCCAGAGTTTATGCCTTGTGGCGGAGAAGGATTCGTTCTTGATGGACTAGAATCAGGTAAGACTTATACGATTGAAGTAAGAGCTATCTTAAAAAGAGTCAGCGACGGCCTTGTTTTAAGAACCAATGCTGTCAGTCAAGAGTTTACTGTAAAAGCTGCTCATAGAGAAGAGCCGCAGATCATCAGTGCGCTCAGTAGTGAGCTTGTACTGAGTAACTCTTACAAAGTCACAATTCCACAAGGAATGCACGCGACTGAGTACTCGTCTTCAAAGACCGTCGGCGTCCTTTCTTACTTCCGCATTCTGCCTGAGTCAGATCCTTTCTACCTTAACAACTATAAATGCGCTCAGCCATGGGATAGCGTCGTTTCAGCGCTCTCTCCAGCTGGTGAAAAACTTATGTACTGCCACTCAACTCCGACTCGCGAAGCTTACAAAGACGAGCATGAATATCGTCTCGCTTACAACCACATTGAACTTGCGACTGATACAGCACTAGTGACAGAAAACAACCAGGAGCGTCTATCAATCGCAGTTTATGACGTTGACTATGAGTTCATGAATCATCGCTCACGATTCTACAATGCTTGCCAAAACAGCGATAAAAACTTCATCCGCGTTCCTATGCTTGAAGATTTTTTCCTTGGTCGCAATCCCGAAGATGTCACTTTCTGGTATTGTGATACCTATCAGCCAGACACTAATGGCGCTCCGGTTCTATGGCGTGTCGGTGGTTTCTTCAGCAATGACGAGCTTGACTGGGGATGTGAGTCTTGCAATGAGCCTCGCATGGTAGAAGCTGTTTACATGGTTAGAGCCAATAAATCAGTCTTTCTTCCTACAAGCTTTGCCAAGCAAGCACAGATAAAATTC
>CAZBDM010000047.1:0-4281 GCA_964490675.1 uncultured Oligoflexales bacterium | reverse complement strand
GACATCGTTGAAAAGTTGGTTCCTTAAAATGAACGACCAATACCTCAATTCATTTCTTCGGGTTGCCTCTTATAAGGCAGCCCTATTTATCTATCTCTTAAGGTTTTTATCTGCATGTCAAGATCAAACGACAAGTCAGCCCGAAGACCTTATCACCTCTGCTAGTGAAATAAAATATATCGAATTAGATACGAGTGGCGAAGTCTCCAATCGCGTTCTTGTCGAAAAAGGCCGGACCTATGCTTTCTCTTTCACCGCACCCCACCCAGGAAGTTTTTTTATAAGGCCGGGCGCTTTTGAAAGTAGCTGCTCACGCAACCATATCAGCCTGACGATCGGCTTTCATTCTAAATCACAGGAGTTCAGTCAGCTAAGATCTTACCACGTTGGTGATGTCATTGAACTCGCAGAAAGCCAGGGGATGAAACTCCTTATCAGTCAAATCAAAGGCGACTGTCAAGTTACTGAAGTAAACTTTGCTGCGCACTTTATAAAGTACAATTTAGAACACACCAATCTTACCCGATATAAAAAAACACCGACAAACAACAAGCTCATTAAACCAGGTTCACCTCCAAAAGAGACTTCAAAACCAAAAGATACTTGTTCACAAAAGAACTCCGTATCGATAGAGCTTATTGCCAGAGAGTATGAGGGAGACAGTTGCGATAAAAAGTATATTTGGACGAGCGATGATACCTGCCAGGACATTGTTTATGAGCTTGATGACAAACTCCCACTCCTTAAGATAAAGACTGCGACAAAGCAGCTGAGCTGGCTGATGTTTGCTAGTGAAGAAAAGCGCGATCAAGCCGTTGAAAAACTGCGAAGTAAAAAAAAGCTGAGCCTTTCCATAAATGATTCGGTAACACCTCGTTGCTCACTAGGTCCCGACACTTTGCAACATGATAGTGATTGGATAATCTTTGAAAACAATCCCAAAGATGTTTGTGGGTTTTCACAATACAAAGATCCCGCAAATGTCAGCGATTGGCTACATGTCACTTACCGCTACGATGAACACGGTTATTATTGTCAGTTACAAGTGTTACAGCAGCAGACACAGATAACCCCTGATCACAAACTCAAACTCTATAATCGTAGAACGCGCCACTACGTTTCAGAACAATTAAGCGCGCTAGAGAAAAACGGCGTCCTAATCTTTCAGGTTAACGATCCGCAAGTTTTACATCACTTTCTGTCTGAACAGCGCCATCTAGAACTCGTCTTCACAGACAAAGACTGTAATGAGACCGTTGTTTTTCCTTATGGCAATTACTTTTCAAGTTTTACTACTGAAGGAGTTTTTGAAGATCTTAGCTGGCCAAATCGACATCGTACAGAGCTTAGACATGACGATTTACCAGCAATGCGAGATTGACCAAAACGCAACATTAAGTTATTTAAGGGGGAGTAATCTCGCACCCTAACACATTTTTAAAGATGAAGCCTATGAATGCTACCGAACAAGTGGTTCCTGCAAAAATGACTCTTATTGGGTTCATGTTACTTTTCTCTTTACTGAACCCTACTTTTCTCGCAGCAAGTGGCGGCGGGACAGTCGTCGATAATGGTGGCGATCTTATTTATTGCGGCAGTCAGAGCGCATTAAAGATTCACGGGCTGCTAACCACCGACTACGTTTTAACACGAGGAACAAGCAAAGACGTTATTCTCAGCACTCACACTGAATACCTCGAATATCTCAGACAACTCATTTCTGAAAAGATCCCCGAATGGAACAATAGTTTTGAAGATTATCTCGCCAGTGTCGAAATAAACGATCCGAGGAAAGGTCGTCTATGGCGACCTGCCCAGGAACCTTTAACAGATATTGATAGCGATGATCCTGTTCGAGAGTTTCCAAGTCAGTGTTTAGTGGAATCACCGGAGGGTCGTGTTCCGAACCTTATTCAAGCCGTAAGAAGACGATACTTTGTTGATGATACAACCCCGAAGTTATTTTATGAATACGACGCAGCGCTTTTATCAGAACTAAAAAGCTTAAACCCTCTGCAGTATTCGTATCTTATTTTTCATGAATTCCTATGGGATTTTGCACCGAATGGTTACGCAAACCGTTGGATCAATCGCCTCTTCCATTCTCGTAAAATAGAGGAAATGACAGCCATTGAGGTCAAAGACTACATAAGATCGCACGGTATTACCAGTGATGCCGGTGGTTTGATCGGCAAAGTCAGTCGCCAAGCGAAACGGTTTCTGACGACAATCGACCGGCAAGCCTCCTGTAACAGCAACATACGTTTGAGTCAGTCCTTTGCCATGCCTAGTGAACGGGTACGGGTCAACCCAGAAGAAGAAATGGTATTTACGCTTGTTTCTGCACCGATGAAAGAGGCACTCGGCGCATCTCCCTGCGCTGTTGGTTTTTTCTTTTCCCTCAAAAAGCTACAGGTTGGCCAAGGTATCGCTCAGATAAGCCTCAATCGAGGTCGTTTAAAGGAGACTATCGACATGCAACCCGGTGACCTCGTGCAACATGTTTGGTATGGTTTATGTACTGATTTCAGCTGCCTAGGGCGCAAAGGCCAATTGGCAGGTTTCTTTTCTCCACAAGAAAATGTAGAAACCACATGGAAGTTACAAGTTAAGAATAGAGGAGAGGTCGCAGTCGAGCTTGCCGTTCCTTTCTTAATGTTTTTCGGAAGTGGTTAATGCCCCCTGAAATCTACCAATACTCTCACTTTGGTCCTTTCTTGACCGACTATGTCAATTACCGAAAAGAAGAGAGACCAGGTTTTTCGTTGCGTAATCTAGCTAAGAGAGTCAATCGTTCGCCCTCACTGATCGCGATGATTAGCCGTGGTGAGCGCATTCCTGCCCCAGACCTAACCAGCGAAATTTGTGACGCACTTAAACTCAAAGCAGCTGAAACAAAATACGCTGTCGCCCTTAACAATTATCATCGTGCTAAAACTCCGGCAGCGAAAAGAAAACATGCAGAACTTCTCCGTATTCTAAAGCCCAAAAGCAGCGACCTTCAGCTAGACCTTGATAGCTTCGAAATGATGTCGCGCTGGTATCATATCGTCATCTTAGAAATGATTAGTCTTCAAGGATTCAAAGAAGATCGAAAAGCAATTGCCGATGAGCTTGGTTCAAGCGTCACGACGAAGATGGTGAAAGACTCTATCGAACTGCTTATCCGACTCGGCATTGTTACACGCACCAAAAATGGTAAACTTAAAAGAAGACCCAACAAAGTCTTAATTCCCAAGACGGTTCCTTCGGCAGCAATCCGTTCCTTCCATAAAGAAGTGCTTTTAAGGGCACACCAAGCAATCGAACGGCAGTCAATGAAAGAACGCTACTTCTCCACTGCTACCGTCGCTGTGCCAGAACACCTTATCCCAGAGATCTCGGAAAAGATCGCTAACTTTCGTGATGAGCTCATCAGTTTTATTACCGAAAATAACGATTCAAAGGATAGCCGCATCTACCACCTAGGATTTCAGTTCTTTCGATCAACAAAATAGGTGCTCTAATTGAGGCAAAAGCTCTTGCTAGGGGCAATTAAATCTTAGTGGGCTGACCAAGATCGCAGATAAAATCAAATTCTTTCTTGGTCACCTTCTGAATGGAAAGGCGCTGACCGCGCTGAAGAAGTGCCATATCTTTTAGTTCACTGTATTCACGCAATTCTTTTAAGCTCACCGGTTTTTTCAAGCGTTTGAAAGCCTTAACATCGACCATCACCCAACGCGATTGGCCATCTCTTGCCGATTTTTCATCGAAGTACTTTTCTTTCGGATCAAGCGCCGTATCATCAGGGTAGCCCTCTTTCACGACCTTAGCGATACCGACGATAGAAGGCTCTGCCGTGCGACTGTGATAAAACAAAACAAGATCGTTAAGTTTAAACTCATCGCGCATAAAATTACGCGCTTGGTAATTGCGCACTCCGTCCCAGCACTCTGTCTGGTCAGGAGCGGCGATCAAATCATCAAAGGAAAAAACGTCTGGCTCAGTTTTCATGAGCCAGTACTTCGTACTTTTTGCCAAGACTTATCTCGATTCGATAGGAGTGTAATCGACTAGGGTTTCACCAGTGTAAACCTGACGAGGACGGCCAATCCGCCCATCACCTTCTTTGTGCATTTCAATCCAGTGGGCAATCCAGCCTGGCAGACGCCCAAGAGCAAACATCGCAGTGAACATGTCCAGTGGAATACCGATAGCGCGGTACATAATACCCGAGTAGAAGTCGACGTTCGGGAATAGTTTACGCTCTGCAAAGTAAGGATCGTTTAATGCTTCTTC
>CAZBDM010000046.1:3740-14915 GCA_964490675.1 uncultured Oligoflexales bacterium | reverse complement strand
CTCATTGACTACGGTATCCTGCTAAAGTGGCGCGAAATGCGCACTCTAAAACGAAACTTTTCCGAAGAAGACCAAGCGGCAATCATCAGACATTTTACAAAACGTCTTTGTGAGCGTGCCGAAAGTAGATTATCTGCCGAGATTATCGTTGAAAGTATGCTTATCTGGATGGCAAACTCAGCAGCAGAGCCTCTCATCGAAGCTTTCCTTGATCAAATCTTTGAAGAGCCAGGACGCGAAACAGCATGTCGTATGCTTGTCGAGATTGCTTTAACCAGTGAAGTCGCTGACAATTCTCACGATGAAGATATCTTTTCAATGGCTGTCGTTCTTATCTGCGAACTCGGGCTAGCGATCTTTCACCATGAAAAATCGTATCCAGGTGAGTTTCCTGGTGCTCAGAAAATCCTCGGACACATTGCGACTTACCTTCTTTCGGTAAGTAACTACAACAATGCTTGTATCAGACTGAGTCTGTTGCATTACTTCGGAACCATCACTGCTGATAAGATTGATAAGTCTTCTTTCAACCGCATCATGAACCGTTTCGGTCATACGGTTCTTGATCACTTATTTAACCTTCTGTTTAGAAAAAGAAGTGAAGCCATTGCGCTGCAATTTCTTTTAGAAAATCTTCCATACGTTCTCGAAGCAGATATGCATAGCCAACGTATTCTTCATGAAACATTTAAGCATTACATGCTCAAACAACCAGAGAGATTTTCGCTTTTCCTACAAACGCTCTCCGAGCAACTAAACAACCCAGAAGGAAATGATTCACCGGTTGCTAGAAAAGTTATGCTTCAGCACTTAGCATCACTGTTAAATGTTGTTTCTGAAGTAAATCACAAGACGCTTGCCAGAGAAATTCTTCTCACCATCATGCGTTTTGAAAGAGATGAGTATCGAAATGAATTGATTGATCATATTGTCAATCACTCAAATATCCGTACGACTTTCAAAGACCTGCTTAATCAATTCAAAGCAGCTAATACTTTTGCAGAAGCAGAAAGCACTGCTGCCAGGTTTGGTAACTCCAAGCGTGGTCGGAAGCCATCTTTCTCAAGAGCTGAGTATGTTGGAACAACTAACCAGGTGACTTACCTCGGAAGTATCGAAGCAGCGAAGGCGTCTTAAAAGCTAATGATTAAAAAAAACCTGAGCCGGGCTTAGATGAGAGCCCGGCTTTTTTATCATGTCAAATGAGCTTGTCGAGAGGTCTTATTCAGCCGGGATCCGAAATTTTTTGATAATAGTCCTTCATATCAACGGATTCTTACGGCGTTTCCGGTGGTGGGTTAGCATTAGGACTTGCAGTTATCTTAGAGAACTCAGTAACTGGGAATTCAATGGACGTTTTGTTGCCAAGGACGTCAAAGATCTTCCAAAGGCCTTTGTCTTTAATGACAGCGACGGTGTTTTCTGTTGTCACAGTAGCAGCTTGATCAGGTTTTGCGCCATTTCGGCTTTCCAGTTCTTTGTACTCAAGAGAAAAAGTGATTTCGGTTTCTCTCGGAGTGCGGTCACGTCTTTCGATCAGTGAGAACTTTTTTAGATCATATTTCCGATCGATATATGCTTTGCGGATTGAATCTTCGGTCGCACCTGCAATCGCTGCGTTAAGTTCGCCGGTGGTGTAGGTGAGGAGTTCTTGTTTTTGACTGACATCTGTCATGTTAAGAGCAACCTCAAGGTATGCTTCTACAACTTGCTCGGCTGTCATATTTTCGTGGTTTACGCCACACATACGTGCGCATCCTACGATAAAAAAAGTTGATAAAATGACATTGATGGGAAACCGTAGCATCTTCTACTTCCTTATTGTGGGTCAATTTTATCTTGCTCTTCTACTATGTTACCGTCTTTTTGATCAGTTGTCTTTCGTTCCTGCTTTTTTTGCCAAATAGTCTTGCCTGGCAAGCGTTTCGGCACCTCTTGAGGGCGCGGTTGGCGACCGCGGCTGTAGATATAAGCGCCATCTTTAGATTGAATAGGTGGAGAGTAGCTTGGTTGTCCACGGTAGCGTCGACCGTAGGGGCGCGGATTGCCGACCAGCGGTAATTTGCGCGCTTTGGCAGGCAAGCTCAGGTTGAGAGCTTGAGCGAAGGTCTCTTGATACTGGTTGCGTAGACTTTCATTAGCGTAGGTGATGACAAATTTGCCACGTCTTGTCTTAAAGTCTAGCTCGCTGTCGATGAGGATGAGTTTCTGGTCGATCAAAATTTGAGTCGGATAGCTAAATGGAAAGTCTTTTGGTTTTAAAAAGACCGGAATATTCTGTTTTTTAAGAAAGTTAAGTCTTGAAAGATAGTGATTGGCTTTTTCTTTGCCGAGTAATACCTGGACCTGAGTCTTACGGTACTTAGCGATATAAAGGCTCGAAACAATGTCACCGTCAGAAAGATAGTCGGTCACCATCCAAATGCGCTTTTCGGCACTGCCAAACATTTCGACGATTTCACGTCTTAACTCATTAAAACTATCAACGGTCTTAGTGTAAACCGGTGCTGCCTGAACAGGCCGATCGAGCAAAAAACCTGGAGAAACCACGAAAGTAAGGTAAAAACCAAGCTTTCGCAGTATCTTATTTCTTTTTAATGATAAATGCTGCAAAGCCATCCGCATCATCTTGATTGCCAGAGAACACCATTAAGATATTATCGCGTGTGACATATTTTTTATAGTAGTCAGGAAGGCGCGAGATCGGGGATACAACCTCAAACTGATGTTTTTCAGCATTTTCTAGGCGTCTAACATGACCAAGGCTTTCTTCTTCTTCGAAGGAACAAACGGAATAGATAAGCTCTCCGCCCGGTTTTAGGATTTCCATGGCATGATCAAAGATCTCAATCTGACGATCGACCATTTGACTGATAATGTCAGACTTCTTTAACCACTTACCTTCGGGGTGACGTCTCAAAACTCCTAGGCCGGAACAAGGAGCGTCGACGAGAATGCGGTCAGGAGCATCTTTCGGCTTGAACTCAAGAAAGTCTTTCTTGTGCCATTCAACTCCTTCATGGCCAAGCCTTTTCATGTTGTCCTGGGCTCTCTGCATTTGTGTATCGTCTTTTTCGATGGCGATAAAAGAAGCTTCGCCTTTGCAGAGTTCGTACATATGCCCCAGTTTACCACCTGGTCCGGAGCAAGCATCGACAACGACTTCGCCTTTCTGTGGTTTCGCGATCAATCCAACAAGTTGTGATGACTCATCTTGAATGGAATAGAATCCCTGCGCAAAAAGACTTTCCTCATCAAGGTTTGGGCTTGTTTTAAAGCGAATACAGCCGCGCAACGGGCGTCTTTCGGAGTGGACTTTTTCCTTGCGTAAAATGTTTTCCTGTAATGAAATCGATTCTTCGACAGGGGTTTTCATTGAATTGATACGCGCCGTATAAGGGGGTTGGCGATTGTTAGAGGAAACCATTTGTTGGGCTCTATCAAAGCGAAACCTTCTTAACCATCGCTCAACGATCCACTTTGGATGAGCGTACTGAAGGGCAAGGTAATCAAGTGGTTGATTGTCTTTATCAGGTTTAGCGAAGTACTCTGCGCGACGGGCGATTTGACGTAAGATGCCATTGGCGAAAGATACCGCATTTGCATGGCCCCTTTTTCGCACGTACTCGACACTTTCGTTAACGGCAGCACGATCGGGTACGCGGTCCATATAAAAGATTTGGTAAGCACCAAGCACAAGAGCTGTCTGCACGGCGGGCGGTGAATCATTAAGATCTCGCTTGGAGGTGTTTTGTAGAATCCAAAATATCTTTGAGTACCATCGTAGGCCGCCAAAAAGGATCTCTTTGACGAAATTGCGATCAAGTCTTTTGAGCTTACTTGAGTTTTTTTCGAAAAGCTTTTCGAGCGTGGGTTCTAAGCGTTTATGCTCGTGCATAACTGCGGTAAATGTATCGAAGGCGATTTCTCTGGCTATAGAAAGTCTAGCGGTCACTGACAACTCCTGTGGGTATGCGTAGTTCATTCTCTCATAAAACGAAAGATTAGGACAATTCGGCAGTCGATTGTGCTGAAAGCGCCTCGTTTTTAGAAGGTTGTTCACTTTCAGAGAGGCGGTTTTCATTTGATCGTGATTCATTCAGTTGGTTTCTCAGACGACGGACCTCGAAGGTTTTCTTCAGCCAATCAGCAAGGAAAAAGCTACAAGCAAAAAGACAGCCCAAGATGAAGGCGCCTAAATAGGCGGTAAATGCGGGAACTGTTATTCTTGGGAAAAACCGGAAATAAACTGCCACAGCATGCTGGTTCTCAACTGCAAAGAGCGCCAGAAGAGCGATGAGCAGAAGGATGATCCAAAATTTGGTCATTCTGAAAAGGTAACCCATTGATGAATCCCTGAAACAATTTTGGGGCCACGTTACATCTTAACGCAGCCCCATCATTAATTGATAGTCTGATTTTTAAAGTGCGCTTTACTCAGTAGGCTCAGCATCTTTTTGCTGACTTTCGGCGCGTGAGAAAGCTTCAGCGAAGGAAGTCTTCGGCTCGTTGACGGTTGCGATGTACTCTTTCAAGTCTTCTCCTTCAAGGCCCTGTAAGTAAGCTTTTCGGGAGAGTGAGAACTTACGCTCGTCAGAATCACTCGAAAGAACAACAAAGTCGATTTCTTCGTTTTCTTTGACAACATCTTTCGGGTTATTGACTTGGTCCTGGCTGAGTTCGCTGATATGGATCATTCCCTCAATGCCTTCGGCGATTTTAACGAAGACACCAAAGTCTGTGATCTTGGTTACTTCACCTTTGCCGACCGTACCTGATTTGAATTTCTCAGAGGCTGCAACCCAAGGATCATCGGTCAATTGCTTGATGCCGAGGGAGAACTTTTCGCCTTCGGTATCGATTTGAAGAATCTTCGCTTCGACTTCGTCGCCTTTTTTGTAGACGTCACCAGGATGTTTGATGCGATCGGTCCAGCTGATGTCGGAGATATGAATCAAGCCATCAATACCGTCTTCAATGCCAACAAAGATACCGAAGTCTGTAATATTACGGATTTTTCCTCGAATGACGTCACCAACATGATATTTCTCTTGGACGATTTCCCAAGGATTTGGTTCCATTTGCTTCATGCCGAGGCTGATTCGACGCGATTCAGAGTCAATCGCGAGCACGACGACTTCGACTTCGTCACCGATGGAAACCACTTTAGATGGGTGTCTGATGCGTTTCGACCAAGACATTTCGCTAATGTGGATTAGACCTTCAATGCCGTCTTCCAGCTCGACGAATGCACCGTAGTCAGTCAAACTGACGACGACACCTTTTGTTTTAGTGTTGACTTCGTATTTCTTCGCAGCCTTCATCCATGGATCTTCCTGAAGCTGCTTGTAGCCAAGGGACACGCGTTGACGCGCTTCGTCGTAAGTGAGAACTTTGACTTCCACTTCCTGACCGACTTCGAAGAGCTGGCTTGGGTGGTTGATGCGTCCCCAAGACATATCGGTGATGTGGAGGAGGCCATCAATGCCGCCGAGGTCAACGAACGCACCGTAGTCTGTGATATTTTTGACGATCCCTTTAAGAACAGCTCCTTCCTCAAGGTTTGTGAGGGTCTCTGTTCTGATTTTTTCACGATCTTGCTCGAGGAGAACGCGGCGACTTAAGACAATATTGCCTCGTTTCTTGTTGAATTTTATAATTTTGAACTGGAGCTTCTGGTTGATCAGTTTATCGAGGTTACGTACGGGTCTCAGATCGACTTGCGAGCCAGGCAGGAAGGCCTTGACACCGATGTCGACAGAAAGACCACCTTTGACGCGAGCCATGATGGTCCCTTCGACAATTTCACCCTTTTCAAAGGCAGCTGAAATGCGGTCCCAAGCGCGCAGCATTTCTGCTCTTTCGCGGCTGAGTATCATGTCGCCTTCGTTGTCTTCGAAGCAGTCAAGATACACTTCTACGGTGTCACCGATGGTAACACTTAGTTCACCGCCTGCTGCTCTGAATTCTCCAACGGGAATTTCGCCTTCAGTCTTGTGACCAATGTCAACTGCCACGATATCGTCTGTCACTCTAACCACTGTGCCGTTAACGATTGTACCTTCTTTGATGTCGGTAGTTGCGTTGTCTTCTTGCAGTAGGTCTTCAAAATCTGTGGCGTTATCTTCTTCGAGGTCAAATCCGGTATCTTCGTCTTCCCAGTTAATCGTTCCGATACCCTGAAGGGTTGAATCTGTTAGCTCCATAAAGTGTGGTTTCTCCTGGCACAATGTGAGTAGTGTGGTTCCATTAAAATAGACGTCTCTCGTTATCACAGGGAGTTGTGAAAGTCAACGAACGGCTAATATAGTATAATCGAGATCAGTAGGCAAATTTCTCGTGATTGTCGTTCCTTAAAAGACTTCCAGAGAGGCTGGGGGAAATGAAAAAAATTCTAGTTGTGATGCTCTTGCCACTTATTGTCGCTGCAAAAAACAGCAAAGAAGAAGAATGTTTAAAGCCTAAATCGGTTGAGAAACCTCGATCTCGTTCGCAAGTCTATGCGGACGTGCCGTTCAAACCCGGTGAGAAAGCTGTTTACGAAGTGTTTTACCTCGGTGCATTGGTGGGTTACGGAACACTCTCTGTGAGATCACCGATTAAGCTCAAAGGCGTCTACCAGCGCAGCTTTCACGCCGAGGCCCAAACCGGTGATTGGTACAGCGCTATTTTTGTCGCAAAAGACAAAATCCAAGCGATCGTGCGTCCTGATTACGCTGTGACTAAAGTTTATACAAAACAGGATGAAGGTGCACTTTTTGGTAGCCGTTTTATCCAAGACAAATGGTTGGACTACGATCACGATAACTGTGAAGTTTCAGTGAGAGTTAAAAAGGTGGGAAAGCCTGAGAAGAACGAAAAATACTTCCTGCAGTACGGAGCGCAAGATGCATTGAGTGCTGCCTACAGACTGCGCACATTTGCCTACAAACTAGGGGTCGTCGAGAAGTTTCTTGTCTACACTTCGGAAAAGAACTGGTGGCTAGAGGCAAAGCCAATCGCGATAGAGACCATAAAAGTGCCAGGGGGAACCTTTGAGGCCCACAAGTTAAAGCTTCAGACTTATCTCGGTCAAGACCTTCAACAGAAAGGCGACGTCTATGTCTGGATCGCTACTTCGAAGCATCCCGGTCGACCGATGGTGAAGGTGTCAGGGGAAATCAAGATTGGTAGTGTAGATATTATACTCAAATCTTTTAAAGGCGGACGATAAAGATGTCAGACAAAGCCTGCGGCTTTATGGCGTGAACTGCTATCAACCTTTTGCTAGCTGGCCTGATCATCTCATTTTTTGTTTGTTCTTACAGGCCTGCCTCGCGCATTTCTTCGATGACTTGTTTCTGCTTGTTACTAAACTCTTTCGGTAGCAAGTATTCGACTACTGCGAAAAAATCACCACGATTAGAACTTCCATGCTTAGGCATTCCCAGACCTCTCAAGCGAATTTTCGTTCCAGGTTTTACACCAGCGGGAACTTTGACTTTTTTGATGCCATCCATGGTTTCCACTTCAACACTACAGCCAAGCAGTGCTTCGGAAATTTTTAGAGGAAGTGGGCTTTCGATATGATCGTCGACCCGTTTATAAAGTTGGTGTGGAGAGACCGAAATGACGATGAAAAGGTCTCCTGCTGGCCCTCCTTGCATAGGAGACGGCGCACCTTTGCCTGAAACGCGTAATTTACCGCCTTCTTTTACGCCGGCAGGGATTTTAACCTTTAAATTGCGACTCGTACCGTCACTTAACCTAAAACTGACCTGGCGTTCACCGCCATGGAATGCTTCATTGAAAGGGATCTCGAGTTTATATTCGACATCCTGACCTTTCATTTGTCCGCCAAACCCGCGACCAAAACCAGGGCCACCACCGAATCCTCCGCCTCCGAATCCTCCGCCGAAAATGCGGCTAAAGATATCACCTCCAAGGTCAAACTCGTTAAAGACAGAACCAAAGTCGGTGCCTTTGAAAATATCTTCGGCTGAATAGCGTTGATTGAATCCAGACTGGCCAAATGTATCGTATTCCTGGCGTTTCTTATCATCAGACAACACCGCATATGCTTCGCTGATGCCTTTAAATTTTTCTTCTGCTTCCTTGTTATCTTGGTTACGATCAGGATGGTATTTGTGCGCTAGTTTTCGGTAGGCTTTCTTAATTTCGTCTTTGCTGGCCCCTCTTTCGACGCCTAAAACTTTATAATAATCAGCCAATGTTGTGTCTCCAGAATCTATCAGTAGGGTTCTATCTGTTTTACAAGAGCTCTTCGCATGCAGCCATGTGACCGAGCAGGACGGCTCTTTCACTTAATGTAAGATTGATTTTGCCGCTGTCAAGAGTACAAAAATGCCAGAGGCATGGCAGTAAGTTACTGAAAATACTTGTGCTTAATGGCCTCGATTTTGTCAATTTGGCGGTGCATGCTTTCCTCTGCGCAGAGTTCGCGTGCTTCCGAGAGACTGCACCATTTAAGGTCGTGACTTTCATCGGTGATGGTCAAATCTTTATCATCTGCGACGATAATATATCTAATGTCGTAGTGATAATGTTCAGGTTCATTTTTGCGGGCCGGGATCGGATGAATATCGAAATCAAACGGTAACGGTTGTTCATCGGGGATTTTGAAGACTTCGAAGGTGTTGTTCCTAGAAATTGTTACGTAAGAGAGCTCGGTCAATCCACTTTCCTCGTTGACTTCGCGCATGGCCACTTCGTGAACAAAGTGGCTACCGTCTGCATGACCACCGAGTTGCAGCCATTTGCCGAGTTTAGCATGGAGGGTCAAAACGATTTTGTCGAAACTAGGGTTGACGACAATAGCGGAACCAGTAATGTGCCCATGAAGAGTTTCGCGATGACAGGGTCTTTCCGCCTCTCTGATAAAAGCTTCAAAGCGATCGAGAATCTTCGATTCGGTGGCTTCATCAAGCTGCTTTAAATCATCGAGGCAGGGCCAGATTTTTTCGCGGTATGATTCAATAAGAGAGAGTAAATACTTTTGTGCTTGCAAAGAAAACCTCAATCTCAAAAAGTCTAAAAAGTCGTCGCCTAAAACCATAAACGCCTATAAAGAAATTTGCTAGTTGAGAAATAAGCAAGACAATTCGTCAGCAGAGAAATCTAATGCTAACAGCTATATAGAGCTTGTCTGGTTTTCTTTGCCTTCCATTGTTGCCTTAGCATTGGAACCTTTAGCGAATATCATTGATACGGCGTTTTTGGGGCAGTTGAACAGCACCTGGGTCGCGGCCATGGCCATTACTCACACAGTTGTCCTATCTTTAGGCTGGATGTTTAATTTTCTTATCCATACGGTCACTGCTCAAGTGGGGCGTTATGTTGGTGAAGGTGACGGTGAAAAAGTCTTTACACAGGTGAGACTCGCTCTGTTGATCGCGCTCGTTCTCGGTCTTATCGTTACTGTTCTTCTTCTACTTGTTAAGGAAGCTGTCTTTATAAAAGTCATGGGAGCTGACCAAGAGCTTCTTGCAACGGGCAGTCAGTACTGGAATTTAAGGGTTATCGCTGTGCCATTTGTCTTGGTTTCTTATGCTCTTTCTGGGGTTTTAAGAGGATTGTTAAAGGTTAATGCAGCTTTTGTTATGGCGGCGATGATTACTGGAACAAATGTTTTTGTGACCTACGTGCTTCTCTTTCACTTTGATATGGGAATGTTAGGAGCAGGTCTAGGTACTTTTGTTAGCTATGTGTTCGGTAGTCTGTTCGGATTGATTGCTGTTTATGTGTCACCGTGGTGTTTTAAGAAAAACTTTTTTGCTGAGTTAAACCTTCGAGGACTAAGTGTTTTTGGAAAGGCATCATTAAATCTCTTCTTGCGCACATCAACCTTAACTTCGGCTTTTTTTCTCATGACAACTTTCGCTAGTCATCTCGGTGTCATTGCTTTGGCTGCTCATCAAATTGGGTTGCAGGTTTGGCTTTTTGTTTCTTATTTCACCGATGGTCTTGCTGTGACAGCGACCGCCAAGGGTGCCTATTTTCTTGGGGAAAAGAAATATAAAAGCTTTAGGCTTTTGGGTTATCGAATCCTAAAGATGTCATTTTTGGTGGGGGTTTTGTTTGCTTTAGGCTACTTACTCGTAAAGCCAGGGATTCAAGGAATGTTTACCAGTGATGAGATGATTGTTAGCGAACTCAACGCAATCTGGTTGCTTTTGGCTCTCTCTCAACCTTTGTTTGCTGTTCTTTACGTTTACGACGGTATTTTATTCGGTAGTCATGACTTTTCTTATCTTCGCAAAAGGATGATAGAGGGTTTTGTGGTGATTTTTTTGCCCTTACTCGTTTTAAGTTATTTCCAGAAGTGGGGACTGATCGGAATGTGGATGGCCCTTTGTGGTCTCAACCTTTATCGCATGGCTACAGGGGCGAAACGCTTCCACTTTTATCTAGCGAAATTGAAATAGTTGAAAAGTCATTGTATGAAAGTAAGTAGAACAGTGAGGTCCGGAGCATAAATGGGTAAAAAATATTCGATGTGGTCAGCTAGATCGCAAGATCTACCGAATGACTTTCAAAGTCTCAAAGATATTATCGTAAGTAACCGAAGTTTTCACGCTATTGATCGTCTCGATTATGGTGACTACGGTCTTAATGACGCGTTCCAAGTTATGTCTCGTGCCATTGAAAATGGCAAACGAATTGCTTTATATGCCGATTACGATGTCGATGGTACGATGAGTTGCGTCAGTTGGATTTGGTTTTTGCAAGCGATAGGTTATAGCAATTTTGTTCATTATATCCCCGACCGCTTTAAAGAAGGTTATGGCGTCAACCTAAAAGCTGTTCAGTATCTTGCCGAGCAGGAAAAAGCAGATGTTATTATTACTATGGATACCGGTATAACCGCCAACGAAGAAGCAATTTGGTGCAAAGAACATGGTATTGACTTTGTTTGTACGGATCATCACATGATTCAGCCGGACAAGATGCCTGATTGTATTATTCTCAATCCCAAACTGCACCCTGAACCTGAGTATCAAGAGCTTTGTGGTTGCGGTATCACCTTTGTCTTACTGCGCAAATTAGGTCAGAAATTTTCCATTCCTGCAGATGTGTGGACGGATTTAGTGGCATTGACAGGTATGGCGACTATTTGCGATGTGGTTCCCCTCAATGGTGTCAATCACCGCCTAGCACGTTACGGAGTCCAGGGTC
>CAZBDM010000046.1:0-3730 GCA_964490675.1 uncultured Oligoflexales bacterium | reverse complement strand
GTCCCGTGTTAAAAAAGCTCCTCGAAGCGTGCTCTGTGATGGAGAATATGGACGAAAAAGACGTAGGGTTTCGTTTAGGGCCGCGGATTAATGCGGTCGGTCGTTTACAGCATGCTAGTAAAGTCGTCGAGGCTTTTATTCACGAAGAGCCTGAACCATTGATTGAGTATATGCACAGTTGTAATGAAAAGAGAAAACAAATCCAAGCGGGTATTGTTGAAGAAGCGCGTGCTCTCGCTGCTCAACAATCTGACGCACCGATTCTCTTTTTAGGGGGAGACTGGCATCCAGGAGTGGTGGGTATTGCCGCTAGTAAAATTGCCGAAGAGTTCTGGCGACCTGTATGGCTCTTTCAACGTAAGGAAGGACTTGCTAAGGGTTCTGCGCGCTCAATACCTGGATTTAATGTGACGACAGCCATGACTCATGCCGGTGGGCTCTTCATCAAGTTCGGTGGTCATGCTGCAGCCGGTGGTTTTAGCTTTGACTTACAAAAAGAAGATCAAATTAAACAGAAAATCATCGAGTACGCCTCGCAAGTGAAGTCTGCAAATGAGCAGCTTTGGCAAAGTCAAATTGAATATGACTGCTCCTTGCCTTTAGGGTTAACCGATCTGAGGCTTTCAGAAATATTAGATAATCTGAAACCTTTTGGCCATGGTTTTGAAGAACCACGCTTTTGTCTCGAAGCGGAAATCGAAGATGTTCGCTTTTACAAAGATAAGATCACAGGCGCGCCGAAACATACTGCCGTTCAAATTAAGGGGCCGGCTGGAAAGTCGCAAAAAGTAATGTTCTTCAATGATGTACACGAAGAACTGCTCGGTGCTCACAGTGCGAAGTTCTTAGTCTCGGCATCAAAGAATCATTGGCGCGGTGTGACTTCTCTGTCGCTCATGGCTTCCGACTTTGAACTCATTTGAGTGCCACTTAGAACCTTAAAAAGCAAAAGGGCTTTGGCTTTCGCATCGTGGCTTTCTTTGACGGTCGGATTTCCTTCGATGTTTTTCATCCGCAGAGTCATCGACGATCGCCTTCAAAACTTTCTCCATGTTTCTAACCTACTGTAACTTCAAGAGTGTGCTGTCTCTGGCATTTGTTTCAAAAAATTACCATTTGGTAACAAGCTAGAATAAGAGGGCTAACGAACTTCTTTTTATATTTGTGTAAAAAATCCGATTGAGATCCTTGAGGGTAGAAAATTGAATTGGGGGCTACAATGCTGCGCGAACTTTGCGTTACGACGCTATTTTTCTTTATTATCTCCTGTGGAACAAACCTAGAAACAAGTTCGAAGAGAAAAGACCAACCTGCAATGTCTATGGATGATGCAAATGGCGATCAAATGATTGCCTCTGAGACGGGTGATGAGTCGAAAGTTTTTATTCCGGATAACAAAGCTGAAACTTTTCAGCAAGAGGGAACAGAAGAGTCGAATATCGCAACGGATACAACGTCTTCTTACTTAGGCATCTCACCAAACACAAAAATCGAAATCGCATCGTCTTCGTTTTATTTATCGGTTCCAGATGGATTAACCGATCAACAATTGCTCGAACTTTCCGTTGGTCTTCAGTACGAAGAGTCGAAAACCATGCCGAAAGAGGCTTTAGTTGTTTTCTATCACATTACTAATAGCGACGGTAAGGAAGCACTGGGTCTCATACCTAGCAAACTTCTCACCAAATCTGAAAACTCAATAAATTTCGTTCCAAAAGGCACAGGATATTATCAAGCAGCCTACTTAAATCCAGCCGTTGAAGAGGCTCTCGAAAAGCTCGTTACACCAGTGAACTCTGCAACGCAACAAGCGATCGTTTTAAACGAGCAGTCTGAGGCAGAATTTTCGCAACTTGTAGATCCAACGACAATATCACAAGTTGGCTCAAATATTTTCGTTCCTGATGACGGGCGCTATGGAAATTCCGACAACAACGTCTTTGTTATCGATGTAAGCGACGAAAAATCACCTAAATTGCTTGCCAAAAATGAATGTACTTATCAATCCAGTAACAATGACTCTTTGATCATTAACGATACGATTTACTTTGGTCTTAACAACGGCCAGTTAAGTGCATGTTCCCTTGCGCTGGAAACAGCTAGCAAAGTAGGAACGAAAACGACGGAAGAGTATCTCTACTTCAATACCTATGCATATGACGCTGGAAACCTTTTTCGTGTCATCAGTAATGGTGTCGAAACAGTTCCCGTACGCCCTTGGATTTTCCCTTCTTATCGAGGTATAAGGAGTATTGCTAGCGGTGACAGCAATAAGATATTTGTAGCAAAAGACCGAGCTGGCGTCGGGATCGTTGATGTAAGCGGACCATCTTGGGTAACTGTCGGACACATTGTCACGACCTACCAAGTAGAACAAATTGAAGTCGGAAAGAGTATAGCGGTTGCTCTTGGTGAGCAGAATTATACGGTATTCGAAGTCAAAAGAGATGATAGCGGTCATATAATCAAAGTAATAGAGTCTTCAACGGGATCGATCAAAGATTCAGTGTTCGTAAGTCTCGCCATTGACGATGATAAAGCGGTAGCGACAACAACCGAGAACGGTGAAGTAAAAATCTATACTTTTAGAAATAGCGAAGTTAAATCTCAGCTTATCGGTAGATATGTTGCCGACCCAAAACAAATTGTTTTGGCTCATGACAGGGCGTTTATTCTGGCTGAAGTAAAAGACAACAAAGGTGGCGATGAAGAAAACTACCAAGTTGATGTCATCAACCTCAAAGATGCCAACACACCTTACGTTGAAACATCATTTCAGCTTGCAGAAGAATACGATCAACTCATCGTTGAGGATGATCTAATCACTTTGATGAGGCCTAAGAAAATAAAATTAATCGGACTGACGGTTGGCGACTAGTTTTTGGCTAGTAGCCAACTTTTTGATGATCTGAAAGAACCTCTTCAAACACTTTCGATTCGACAAAGATTTCTAAAAGGGTGCGATCGATCTTACCACCCTTAACTTCCATATCTAAAATATCAAGAGCGATGTTTACAGGGACGGCTTTTTTGTAAGGGCGGTCAGAAGCCGTCAGTGCATCAAAAATGTCCGAGATTGTCATCATCCGTGATTGAATAGGGATTTCGTGTGAACCTGCGCCAGTGGGATAGCCACTGCCGTCGAGCTTTTCATGGTGTTTCGCAGCGATTTGTGGAACGTTTACGAGACGACGTCCCCAAGGAATCTTGCGAAGGAATTCAAAGGTATGTGACACGTGACTTTGGATCTCAGCAAACTCTTCAGAAGTCAAAGAACCTCGCGATACTGACAGGGCTTTTAGTTCCTCGGCCATTAAAAATGGTCGTTTGGTTCTCTTTGTGTCTTCAAATTTACAGTTAGCGATATCCTTGAGAAGTTCAAAACCACCGGTTTCAAGAACCGTTGGCTCATTGGCTTTCATGATGAAATCGAGGTATTTTTCAAGCTGCTCAAGCTTCTTATCGCGCTCCTGGCGAAACCCTTCCATATTGACCCCCATTGGATAAGACTGAGGGCTGTTCATAAATTGTAAGCTTTTTCGTAAGTATTCGATTTCGTATGTTGCTCTGATTAATTCAAAGCGTTCCATAAGTAAGTCATATTGCCAAGGGTAGAGTTTCTTGGCTTTGACAAGAACATTTTCTCTTACACCTAATTTTCCGAAGTCATGAAGCAGCGACGCGTATTCAATTTCTTTAAACTGCCATTCTGTGAAGCTAATATCAGAGT
>CAZBDM010000045.1:9192-15120 GCA_964490675.1 uncultured Oligoflexales bacterium | reverse complement strand
GGTGGTGATGGCCCAGAGTTCGATCTAGCGAAAGAAGTGACAGATTTTGTCCGTCAAAGAGAAATATTTGCAAGTATAGATATTCATAACAATACAGGAAAGAACCCCCACTATTCCTGTATATCCAAGCTCGAGTGGCCACATATCAACCTAGCTTCACTTTTTACGAGAACCATGGTTTACTTTACTCACCCTGATCAAGCCCAGTCGATTTGCTTTTCAGAGTTCCTGCCTGCAGTCACGATTGAGTGTGGGCTTTCAGGAGACGAATGGGGGATCAAGGCCGCCCAAGAGTATGTCGATGCCTGTTTGCATCTCAATGAGATTCCAACTAGATCGTTAGCTCCAAAAGAAATTGATCTATACGAAACCATCCAACGAGTTGTGATTCCAGCGAGCCTCGATTTTTCTTTTGAAGATGATCATCAGATGACAGAAGTGGTTTTTAGAGCAGATTTTGATTCATTAAATTTTTGCGAACAGTCACCGTCAACAGAACTCGGATCCTACAAAGGAAACACACCACCAAAACTTATCTATTTGGACCATTTAGGTCAGCAGGTGGACAATCAATTCTTCTTATTTAAGGATGGCAAAATCCTTTTTAATGAATTGATTGTCCCCTCTATGTTTACAAAAGATAAGGATGTTATCCGCAAGGACTGCCTAGGTTATCTTATGCGCCATAAGAGTCTGCCTAAAGATTAAGTCTAGTAGTCAATGACTTTGTCTGCCTTAACGAGAAGAGTAGCAATTTGCTCGTCCGTTGCGATGGTAGATCCCTTTCTCAGGTTTGCTTGAGTCACCCCAGCTGCTTTTGCACAGTGTGGACAAACGATTACTTTTCCACCTTTAGCAACAAAACCAGAATAAATCTCTTCGAGGTTCATCTTACTGACACCCCAAGTAAGGTTTAAAGGTTGTCTTTTGTCCAACAACCTAACGGACTCAAGATTAAAAAACATCGTGACATTTTGTTTCTTTTCGACAAGCATTTTTCCTAACTTCATCGCCATAAAAACAGCATGCAAATCGTTAGTACCTTGATCGACTTTAATAACGACTTCCTGGGCATCTTTCATTTCTGCTAGTGCAACTGCTGGAGCAAGGAAAGAAAGAGATAATAATACAGAAAGAATGGCTTTCATCTAAGTAACCTCCAAAAATTTTTTAAAACAACCCCTTTATTATTCACCTAATCAAAAGTCTTGACAATCATAACTGGTAAAAAACCATCAAATTGACCTCTCCAAATCCCCTCCCTCTATGTTAGTAATATCAAACAGTTACATCAAAGACTGAGGTTGGCTAAGGGTTTTTCTGATAACTATACCAGATGGAAAACATCAGCCTCAGGATCGTAAAAAAATTAGGGATGGCCGGCTTGCACTTGAAAAGGTTCCTCAAAGCTCTGATGTTAGTTACTTTGGTAGCTGCATGCGGACCAGAGGGTAGCAAATTCAAATATTCCGACAACGTTTACCAAAGTGGCGAACAAAATGCCAACCTTGAAGGTAAAAGTCATCAGCATACCCTTAAACTGATTCAAGAGAAGGTTTTTCAACCAGCTTGCGCCACCGCAGGCTGTCACGATGCTGGGACAGCAGCAGGTAAACTTGATCTATCAACCATAGACGCTAGCTACGCTGGACTCGTTGGGACGGAAAAGGGCAAACTGGTGCCTTCGAGTATCAAGATTGCCGCCGCTAATGGCTGGCACTTAGTAAAACCTGGTGACCCTGAAAGAAGTTTCCTTGTTCGCAAACTGGTCAACCCCGGAGTCGGTGAAGGCAGTCCCATGCCCAATGTTAGCAGCCAACTCACCGAATATTACTTACAGGCAATTAAGGACTGGATTAAAGATGGAGCAAAGAAATGAAGTCTTTGTCTTTCAGTCTCTTCATGCTTCTAACCGCTCAATTGGCTGTTAGCTGTAAGTTTTTTGAAGAGGAACACAAAGCTGAATCTGACTTTCAGCCTCAACAAAGCTCGCAAGCCAGCGCCGAAGCCAAAGAAGAACAAACAACCCCAGACCTGCTTGAAAAACGCCCTGAAACAGCCCTCAAACTCTTCGAAGACCCTCAGGAAAAATGCCGAGAGTGTCACCCTCAGCATGTTGAGGAGTGGGAAATTTCAAACCACGCCTATGCTGCAGTTGACCCAGTTTTCGTTGCTATGGTCAAAGTCGGCCAAAGACAAACGGAGGGAAAGCTTGATCAGTTTTGCGTACAATGCCATACCCCACCTGGCATGCTTAACAACTTCACAACAGTTGAGAAGACAGAAGAGGGTTACAAGCAAAATCTAGATCTCGATCCGGTTTCCAAACAAGGGGTCTCTTGCGATACATGCCACTCGATTACTCTTGTCATGGAACCTCAAAATGCTCGCGTCGTTTACAGTCCTGACGGCAACAAACGTTCAACGATCAAAGATCCGGTTGAGACCGAAGCTCATGAGTCGAGCTACTCTCCTCTTCACGAAAAATCTGAAGTTTGTGCAGCATGCCATAACGTCGTCAATCCTGCTGGCGCCAAGCTTGAGGAGACGTTCACCGAATGGGAAAAAAGCTCCTTTAATAAACCCGAAGGTGGCAAGACCTGCCAAGACTGCCATATGCCCGAGTATGAAGGTTATGCTTCAGAAGGCGAAGAAAAAGTGCCGAAAAGGACCCTGCATCGTCACTTCTTTGTCGGGGTCGACGTTTCCTTACTTCCAAAAGATGAATTTCCTGGTTACGAAAAGATGCGAGAACTAACCAGAAAGCTTCTTCAGGAGTCAGCAGAGCTGGATGTGTCATACGATGGCGACAGTAAACGTATCACATTTGCCATTAAAAATCTTTCCGGTCACGCCCTTCCTTCTGGTGCTACCGCTGAGCGTCAAATGTGGATTGAAATGAAAATTTATAATGATGATATTTCTGATCAGCCTGTTTATGTGACAGGAACACTCGATGAGAATGGTGACCTGCGCGACGAAAACCCCAAACACAATACCCAACCGGGAAGTGATCCGGACCTCATCGTCTATAAACAAAAACTGTTCAGTGTCAAGGGCAGCCGCAAGGTCGAGGATGAAGTGATGTTTCCTTGGCAAGCAAAAGATCTGTCAAACAATATCATACCTGCGGATGGTACTGATAAACCATCGATAGACTTACCAGCAGGACTGACCAGTGGAAATTATCGGGCTGAAGTGAGACTTCTTTTCAGAACCTTTCCACCGTATTTTCTCAGAGAGCTAGAGAAGCTGGGCGGTCTTGACCCAGCGGTTAAGGAGCGGCTTCCCATCGTCGAAATGGAAACAGCGGAGCTTGAATTCACTGTCGACTAAGCGATACTTTCTAAAAAATGATCACAATCTCTTGCTCTTCAGCAAGGAGGTCTGACTTTACTTGTATGGTGTCTTTCACAAGCCGCTCTGCACCGGGGACGGTAATACGCAAAGTTGCAACGTTGTTTTTAATCGGCAGTTCTCCTGAAATCACTCGAAAACCAACGCTCTCCTCGAAGGGTGGAAACTTGCCGTTGCCAATCGGATCAAAGACCGTTTTTTCGTAAGAGTGTCTGATATTTTGTTGCCAATCATCGGTTCCATTTACCGACCCTGAAAGATCCTCTGCTACATATCTATTAATATTGCTTGGTAACTGTATTTGAACAATGACATCATAATCTTGTCTAACATTTGGATCGGCAGGTATTGTAAAAACAGTGAAACTACCTTTTGTCACAGCGTTTTCAGGAACATCCATAAGGGTCTCTTGCTTCGCTGCTGGATCTTTCGCTGATTCGATTGCGACTTTTTCATCCTCTGGTCCTCCGTTGGCGATCATCGGTTTATCGATTTCTTCGCCTTCACTGCCTGTTTGTTGCGTTTCAACCTTTTGATCCTCACTTTTTTTCGCCCCATTACTTCCAGAAAATTTCGTACCACCGCCACAGGCGATGAGAAAGACAGTAACCATAATGTAGGTCAGTTTCATGTTGAGACTCCTCTAGTGTTTCAATTCTCCAAATGCTGATGACAGCGATTTCAAGAACTGAACCAAACCGAGCTTGCCGAAGAAGTCGTTCCGAATTGCCGATTTTTTCACTCTTTTTTTCAATTTTAGGGTAGAATTTTACTCGGGTAAAAAGAGCTAAGGAATAGACACTCAAAAATGAGTTATCGCTCGTTTAAACAAAAGCTACAGTGATCACTAGACAAAATAGATGTATAATTTTTGACATCTGTCAGAAGCTGGCTAAAGCTGGGGCGATACCAGGTAACACCTTGAAAAAACTAGATTATCAACAACTCTAAGACCAATCAAAGATGACTTTAAATAAAAAATCTATAAGTAAAATAAGACTCTTAAACCTATTCACTATTCCCTTAGTGATCGCTTTCAGTTTGATTTGCAAAAGCCAAACCAGCTACGGTCTAAGCTACCTTGCTTTTGGTGATATAAGAGGCTCGATTGAACCCTGCGGCTGTGATCCTAAGACAGACCTAGGTGGCGTCAAAAGGATTGCAAAGTTGATCGACAGAGATCGTGATCTGTATCCCGATACCCTGGTCTTTGATTTAGGCAACAACTATCTCAACGATGAAGACCTTAACGAAACACGAGCTGAATTTATAAATAAAGCCCTTATACGTATGAAAGCCGACGCCAGCCTCTTCAATGTCGGCGAGATGATTCTCTTAGAAAAAGGAAAATCTTCTTTTCTAAATGGTAGAAAGTATCTCATCAGCAATTTGACTTCCCTTGCTAAGAAGCGACCGCTTGATATTGTTTCCCAGGTCCATGACAAAAAGACGGTTGTTCTTGGCTTTACTTGGTCTCCTCGTTTAAAAAAAACATTAGAGCCTTGGTCCACACGTTTAAAACAAAAATTTCAAGAGATCATAAAGCGTCATTCCTCTAAGAAAAAGGTCCTCTTATTCTCAGGGCCAGACGATCAACTGCAAAAAATCATCGCTAGTAAGCTATTTGATGAGATCGTTTCAGCAAATAGAAATCCTTTCAAGACTCTGCTTGATAACAAGGAAAAGAAAAACCCTGGGCTTCTTTTGCGGGCATCAAATTTGGGTGGAATCTACATGACTCCGATTGGCGGTCAGGGGATCCTACGAGGGGGTCAATTAAGGAAACAAAACCCCGTTTCACTTGATCAGTTAATTCGCTCAAAGCAAAGTTTAGATGCGGCAGAACGTCAAGTTTTTGCTAGTGAGGAACTGGTCACTTGGCTGGATAAATCTTTTGATGCAGATTCCCCCTTAGATGATCTCATGAACTCTTACAATAAGTTCGCCGCCAATGCTTTTCTTTTGAGAGCAAAGCGTCGTTCGAGACAGCTTTCATCATCGCCTTATGCGGGATCAGAAAGCTGTAAAAAATGCCATGCGAGCTCCTATGAGATTTGGCAAAACTCTGCTCATGCTCAGGCCTATGCAACTTTACAAGAAAAGATGAAACACCAGGACGAAAAATGCGTTAGCTGTCATGTCTTAGCGTACGATCAAATAGGTGGCTTCGCTTCTCTTGAAAAGTCACCGCAATTTGCTAACGTCACCTGCGAAAACTGTCACGGCCCTCGCAAAAAACACGTTGAAAATCCACTCCACGATCCTGGAGTAGATGCTGCGGACACCTGCGTAAGCTGTCACCATAATCCTCATTCGCCGGATTTTGACTACAAAAAGTACTGGAAATCGATCGAACACGGCCTCGACAAATAACGCAGCTAGCTCTATAACACCTCGCAAATTAAAGTCTTTTTGAGATTTATGAGCTCTCCCTGATAGTGTGTGGATATTTTGGCTCGGAAAATGACAGCGACCAAGAAGCGCTCAAATAAGGAGTCATCTGGGAAGTTTGAAGATTAATGGTCGATCGTGAAAAACACCTAATTGCGGCGTAGTCACTTCGAATCGGCC
>CAZBDM010000045.1:3648-9182 GCA_964490675.1 uncultured Oligoflexales bacterium | reverse complement strand
CTTATTGACTCGAGGGATCTACTTTGAGATCCCTTCGATCGATTATCAAGTCTTATAATCTCACACTCACGAAGAAAAACTGTCCTTGTCTTTCAATCTGAAAAAGAAGTCTTTTCTTGCCCTTCACTTGTCTTTCAAAATCTTTCGTCGACTTGATCGGACTCTGATTGATCGCTACGATAAGATCTCCTGTACGAATACCAAATTGAGCAGCTGTTGAGTCTGGCTTTATACCAGTGACGACGACTCCATTGTTGCTCTTGAGGTTATATTCGTTTTTTAAAGTCTTATTGATCGCTTGTACGTTGAGCCCCAGAGAAGAGTCCTCAGTAGGCTTACTTTTGTCAGCAACAGTGGGCTCGTCAGGCCATTTACCGATTGTGACAGGAACCGTTATTTTTTTGCCTTTTCTCAACACTTCGATTTTGACCGTTTTACCAGGAGAGTTGAGGCCGATGGTATTGACCACTTCGTCAGGACTCTTCACCTCTTTGCCTTGGATTTTGAGAATAATGTCACCGTCTATCATTCCTCCCTTGCTGGCGGGGGCTCCTGGAACGACATTGGTGACGAGAACACCTTTGGTGTTTTCTGGAACTTTGAGCGCTACGGCAAGCTCTTTATTAAGAGACTGAAGACCAGCACCGATATATCCACGAGTGACTTTGCCTTTGTTGACGAGCTGCTCACCAACGAGCTTGGCTAATTTAGAGGGCACGGCAAAGCCGATACCAGCGTATGCTCCCGACTTTGAAAAAATCGCTGTGTTAACACCGATCACTTCGCCAGCAGTGTTCAGCAGCGGACCACCAGAATTGCCAGGGTTGATGGCCGCATCTGTTTGGATGAAGTTTCCGAGTTTAGTGATTCCAAGATTTCCTCGCCCTAGAGCTGATACGACGCCAAACGAAATACTCGCCTCTAGCCCAAAAGGAGCGCCCAGTGCAACGACGAAGTCACCGACTTTTAGACCCTCTGAATTACCGAAGCTGAGAGCGGTAAGATCTTTCCTCTCAAACTTTTTATCGATGATCTGGACAATGGCGATATCGGTATTTTTATCACGACCGATGACTTTACCGTCGTAAGTCTTTCCGTTTGCGAGCTTCAAGTTGATCTCGTCGGCTCCCTCGATGACATGGTTATTAGTGACGATATAGCCCTTGTCGAGATCAATAAAGAATCCCGATCCCAAGCCTTCTTGTTTGGGCGGCTGGCGAGGTCTCCTATTCCCGTTGGGATTGGGAACTCCGAAGAAGAATTCAAAAGGATCGATCTGGTTGAAAGGCATACCTTTTAAGGTTTTTGAAACGGAGATAAATACCAGCGCGTCACGGGTATTCTCGGCAATCGCTGCAACTCCTTGCGAAATAGCCTGGAGTCCTTTAACTCTGTCATCATTACGCAATTTATTATCGTTATTGGGAAACTGATAAGCGGAAGCGCTTAACTCCCAAAGTAGCGCTACACTACATAGAACAATAAGAATGTTGAGAAAATGTCTGTTTTTTTGTTGCTTACCAATGTCCTGCTTGAGCATAGTTCCTCCGAAGTCCAAATATCTTCCAAACCACCTTATAGCGGCACTTTCATGAAAATCATATGAATTTAGCAAAGCTTTGTTCTTTTAAGATCCTAGATCATGTATAAAATAATAAAAATAATCAATTGCCAGGTTTGAATTCCAAGGAGCGGATATGGGAATAAGAGCACCTTTTAGGCAGCTACTGACAGTTTTTATTGCACCACTTATGACTTGGGGCCTTTTGTTTGGACTATTTACCAGTTGCCAAGGGGAAAGTATCGACTTTCAGAACCTTACTGGTGAGGAGCGCGGCTCAATTCCTGGAAAATTTGTCGTCCGACTTGCTGAGATCTGGCGGGACAAGATCGACCAGATCCAAGAGGAAGTAGAGAGCCTCGTTCCCGGTTCTGCGGCTTCTCTCACTCAGAGATTCTCTGGAAGCGATTCCGACTCAGCAGTCAATGAAAACGGTACCAAGCTCTCCGATCTACTCTCTCTTGAATTCCCAGGCACAGACTCAGAAGCAATCAATCGCCTCGTCTTCGACAAGCTCACCAAGGTCAAACGCGATGGTGAACTACTCTTTGAAAAGGTCGATACTGGGAAGTTCCTCAGTGACAAATACGATGTCGATACGATCGACGATCCCCAAGTAGACGAGCAGTACTATCTAGATCAAATTAGCTGGCAGGAAGCGGTTCAACTCGATGCTTTTAACAAGCGCATCCAAAAGGCCGCTCCGGTCGTCGTGGGGGTCGCTGATACTGGTGTCAACGCCAGCCATGAAGACCTTGGTGAAGCGATGTGGGAATATGAAGGGTATGTTGGGTTTGATGCAACTGCTGCTGGTGGCAATGGTCAAGTCATCTCCCAAGCTAGTGACTTGCAGGGCCACGGCACTCATGTCGCTGGCATCATTGCAGCCATTGGTAAGAACAACAAAGGCATCCACGGAGTCGCTTCTATTTCTGGTCGTGGCGGTGACGATAGTTTAAGACTTGTTGAAATCATGGATCTCAGGGTACTCAACGAAAATGGTGGTGGTACCAGTGAAATCATGGAAAATGCCATTAAATGGGCAGTTGACCAGCACCGCGCCCAAAAAGCAGCCGACCCCAGTCGCTCCAATCAGCGCCTCATTATCAATATGTCTCTCGGTGGTCCGTTTGAGTCGAAAGGGTACAATTATGAGACCGACGCAAACGGTAAATTCAAATTCGAATCAGATATCTTTGCCTACGCCGTCAAAGAAGGAGATGTCATGATCATCGCTGCTGCTGGTAATGATTCTTGTAGCCTTGGATCGGCTTGCAAGTTTGGCAGTAACACCATCGAACAAACCTATTATTACCCATGCTCTTACGAGGGTATCATGTGTGTTGCGGCAAGCGACAACTCCGATAACATCGCCGACTTTTCTAACCGTCAAGATTCAGTCGATATTGCAGCTCCTGGATATCTTATCCTTTCTTCGGTAAACAGTGGCGATAGTGAATATGAAAAATGGAACGGAACAAGTATGGCAACACCTGTAACAGCTGGTGCGGCTGCGGTCTTGTGGAGTCTTTATCCGGAATTTAGTGGCGATCAAATAGAGACGATATTGCGTGCCACAGAAGACAAGGTCACAAGTCTCACCGGTCAATTCACATCGGGTGCTGGACGCTTGAATTTGAAAAATGCCATTGAATATGCAGAAGAACTATCGCCTACTAAAGAAGATGGTTCGCCTGAACTAGCGACGCCTAATAACCCGACTCTTGATAAAGAAATTGGCGCTCCCGTCAAGAAAGAAAATTCAATCACCGATCAAGACCCGGCCAATAAGGTCTCAAATACAGAAGATCTCAAGGATGCACCCGTCTGTATTAATGAGCCTTGTTCTGGCGAGGTTTCTGGCAGTGACAGTGGTTGTGGGGTCATTCGAGGCCAAGATCAAGTCTCTTCACTACTCTTTTTTATTCTGTTACTAGCTCTTCCGCTTGTTTTGATACCAAGAGGACGTCGCCAAAACTAGATCTTCATCGGAACCTTATAAGGTTTGATCTTAAACTGATTAAGGTTCCAATTTTTCGCCTTTGAGCTCGATTTCTCTAGCGGCATACAATAGCCAAAAGTATTGACCTTCTTATTAAGTGTCTTTGAAGTAAATTCACTCGTCCAAAGCGACTTTTTGATCGCTTTGGTAAATTTGTTACCCGCTGATTTATTATCTTTCTTTGCCTTACTTTCTCGATAAGAATTTAGAAAGTCCGAAGAGTTATGACCGTCGATTTCCATACCTATGCCACAAATCTTTGGAGACTTTTTTGACTTGAAATAGAGCTCAGCACCTAAGCTTACCCACTTTTCTTGATCATTTATCATGGTCAGACCGTGATGGATTTTTATCGCATCAGGTTGATTTTTTGTCAGAGGAATCTGGATTCCTAGGGTTTCAAATGACAAGGTACTCTTATCACCATTTTTTATGATTTTGAAGTCACTAAAAGATGGATAAGTTTTTCCATAACCTTTATCGATAAAATCAGACAATGCATCCAGTTTCCAGAAACGAGGTTTCAGGTACATCGTATTCAACTTGTAGTCGGCAAACTTTTGCCGATTAATTTTGACAAGCGTATCATTTAGGAATCCACTCAAAGTATAGGTAAGGCAGCCTGCACCTTGCGGCAGAGGTGTACAATACGACTCGACACTAAGGTTATCGAAGATATTGAATGTTTTTCTTTGCCACTTTCGTCCGAGACTGTCGGTTATTTCATTGACTACGAAACTTTCTTCAAGATTATTTAACACCACTTCTTTGTGTGCCTTGGGTCTTACGTATTGCGATCTTGTTGAAATAAGTACCCCTTCCTCACCAACAATTCCTTTGAGCAGCATTTCATTGGGAAACACGCGCAGCTCTTCCCAACTTGCCGCCGTCTTTTTGTTATGAAAAAAGGCCTGCATTGATGGCCTGCGACTCATCCCTGGGAAAAAGGCTGACAGATAGTTTTTACCAGTTCTTGCGAGATACCAGCTTTCACCGTTTTTGAACTTAGGGAGATCAATTTTCTTATTGATTTGTATTTTTTTCGGTTCGAAGAATTCAACCGCATTTCTTTGGCTGTAGTAACTGTAGCGATTTTCGGTCAACCAATCTCTGAGATTATTCTTTAAAGAATGACGGTTAGACGGCTGTAGAATTTCAAACTTTGACTCATTGATTGAGAGATCTTCCGCAATTTTATAAACCTCGGCACCTTTATCGAGTTGATAGGGGACAATAATTGGCATACCTGCTTTGAGGTGTGCATGCCAAGTATCGTTGAGAATACTTTCTTTTTCCATCTCAGCAAGGAGTTCTTTGTAAATATTATTTACCGATTTATCAACCGCCATCAGGACTTCCTCGATGTAATTGGCAAAGGGCAAAGGAAGAGTGATTTCGCCTTCAACATTATCGAGCTTAAGGCCGTATTGAGGATTTTCAAACCACGATGATGGAATGGGATAGTTTAAGTATGGCAGTAGATTTAGGCCTTTAAACCCCAATATCTCACTCGGCTTCACTTTAAAAGGCTTAGGAGACATATCGTCGACAAACTGCTTTTTACCCTCTAATAGATACTCTGAAGAAGTCCCTAAGTTGTAGTTTTCACCAGGCGAACGCGCAAATACCAGAGCCACGACTTTTCCATAGGCATCGACAAGGGGTCCGCCACTATTACCTGGACTTGCAGCCGCTGAATACCGAATAAACTCAATGCTCGGATCATCTGGATCTTGCGTTTTACTTGCAACTTCACCGCTACGAATGGCGATCCCTTGACCTGACACATTACCGATGGTGAATACTTTTTGGCCGACTTTATACTGATCGTTAAACTCTAAATGCCCATAGCTATCGAGACCTGGCACTTCTAGAAAGAGAAAGTCTCGCTTATAATTTGCCCCTAAGACTCGGCTTGGTTTGAAAAACTTTCCATCGTGAGTCTTCAAATGAAAATCTTGTCTAATGTTT
>CAZBDM010000045.1:0-3638 GCA_964490675.1 uncultured Oligoflexales bacterium | reverse complement strand
GATACAATGATTAGCGGTTAAGACAATATTTGGCTTAATTATAAAACCGGTACAGTAGCCAATCGTTTCAGTAAACTCTGCATCTTGGATATTAGCGTACTTTTTATAGTCTGAGATCGTCTTTTCACTGCGAATAATTTCAAACTCTACGATTTTTTTACTCGCAAAGTTGAGTAGCGTGTTTGAATCCATCGGCTGATTTAGGTGTTGATAGTAGTAGTACCCACCGAGTGAACTTGCTACAACAAAGAGCATAAAAAGGATTAACATGATCAACCGTCGGTTGGTTTTCATCGCCTTATGGGCAACGATATCGCGAGGAAGTTTTCTAATTCCAGTCTGTTCATTGGCAACGTAAGATTCCGTGAGAACAAAAACATCTTCTACGATTTCGTGACAACCAATTTTCTCAATATTCTCTGGCTTACTTTTTTTATTCTTTAGGTCTTGATAAAACCAAGTATCGTTTTCATAGAAAAGACGAGCATGATGTCTGCTGACATGATTTTGATTGAGAACAATATCGTTGTCACGGGAGCGACCTAAGAAGTATTCGCTTTTTTCTAAGCGATACTGCTGAATAACGACTCCAAAGCTTCGGATAAGCACCGTAATCGGTCTGACTTGATCTGAAGGGGCAGAAGTGCCTGAACTCATCGAACTCTCCTGGATGTGGTTGATGTTTTTATGTTTTCGGAAGAAATAGAAAAAGTCTGAGAAAATGCGAAAATGGTGAGATATTTATATAAGCTAAGGTCTGTAAGGCTCTAAATCACTAAAGCAAAAGAGAAGATTTTGTCTCACAACAAAATCTTTCAATTTTTCCTCGATGAGCCTAGCTCTCTGAGGCAACTTTTCTCTTGCGGTAACTCTGCACCAAGCTTTTGATTACGTAGTAACTGACGATACCACTAACCGAAGAAATGATAAGAGACCCCGTCCAAAGAGGCCAAAATATATCCAAAACAAAATCATAAACCTTGTTACCGTATTCGAAAAAACCACCTTGAAATTCCGTCAATTCTTCCCAACGAACTTCTTTTGGATTATGACCAAGAAGCCATGATCCAAAAAGATACTGCGGAAGATAAACCGGTATGATTGTCGCTGGATTAGTCAACCATACGACTGGTAGGCCTGCCACCTTGTTGGCTCCAAAAACCCATGAGAAAACGACGGTCATCATCATCTGAAAGGGCATCGTCGGAGTCAATGCGACAAAGAGGCCGATGGCAAAGCCCAAAGCGATACGGTGAGCGGAGTCGCTATTGCCCAAGACATCGTTTAAGAAGTATTTTTTAACCGCATGATAGATTTCGTGTGCTTTTTTCTTCATTTTTCTAGACACTTACACTTTAACTGCGATAAGACGACATAACTTTCCTAGTTTACTGCAGAATGCCTCTCAGCGGTAAGGGAATTTACTAGTCTTTAACAGAAGCCCCGTCTAAACCACTCATGCCTCAAAATGCAACAGAATGACTTCTGAGCGTTAGCATTTAAATTTTTAGTCCGGATAAGAGGGTTAATATGTTTCTTTCAGAACGCAGTTTCACATTACAGGATGTGCGTTGTGTCGCATATTGATAGCTATAGATAATCTTGCTTGATAGAGTATTTTTTAATACTTATGGCCAGGAGATGACGACATAAGCAAGGGACTTAACTGTGGACGACTCCCCCCAAAAAGATCAATCAAGCGACGAAGACAGCTCAAAGAATAACAGTAAACTGCCCTTCGGTATCTCTTTTCCTTTTTTATACTTGCTTCTCTTGGGAATGGGCTTTTGGTTTTGGCATGCTAGCAGTGAGCGCGGTGGTCAGTCGACTCTTTCCTACAGTGAATTTAAAAATAGACTAAAAGAAAATAAGATTGTCGAAGTGACGATCTCACAAGATGATATTTACGGGGTCCTCAAGGTAGAACACAGCGAACCGCCAGAAACCAACCAAAAACCACCAACAGTGAAAGATAGATTCCACACCATCAGAGTCGATGACCCCGATCTGATCAAGCAACTCGAGGAAAAAAACGTCAAGGTGACAGGACGAAAACCAAGCGCTTTTTCAGAGTTTATCTTTGCATGGCTGATCCCTCTCGCGCTTATTTTGCTCTTCTGGATGTTTATCGCAAAAAGATTTAGGAACCTTGGTCAATCGACGATGGGATTCGGCAAAATGAAAAACCGACATCGTTCCGATAAAAAAACCGGTGTTTCCTTTAAGGATGTCGCCGGCTGCGAAGAGGCTAAAGCCGAATTATCAGAGGTCGTCGACTTTCTCAAACACCCAGAAAAATATAAGGCGATTGGAGCTAAAATACCGAAAGGAGTTCTTCTAGTCGGCCCACCAGGAACCGGTAAAACTCTTATGGCAAAAGCTGTTGCCGGAGAAGCAGAAGTTCCTTTCTTTTCTGTAAGCGGCAGTGAGTTTGTTGAGATGTTCGTTGGCGTCGGGGCGGCGCGTATCCGTGATCTTTTCGAACAAGTAAAAAAAGAAGCTCCTGCTATTATCTTTCTAGACGAGATAGATGCGATTGGACGCCAGAGAGGAGTTCATATCGGTTCCGTAAATGACGAAAGAGAACAGACTTTAAATCAACTTCTTGTCGAACTTGATGGCTTTGAGTCTAACAAGGGAGTCATTGTTTTATCGGCGACAAACCGTCCAGATATCTTAGACCCTGCCCTACTCAGACCTGGTCGCTTCGATCGACAAGTGCTCCTTGATGCCCCAGATCTTATCGGTAGACTGCAGATCTTAAAGGTACACGCACGCGGCAAGCTCCTCGACGATGATGTCAAGCTAGAGGTAGCCGCTAAAATGACGCCAGGGTTCTCTGGTGCCGACCTGGCCAATCTTCTTAACGAGGCCGCGGTCCTTGCCGTGCGCCAGTGTCGTAGCACGATCAGCCAACAGAATATTCTCGATGCGGTTGAAAAAATTGTCGCAGGACCAGAACGAAAGAGCCGCCGATTGGGTGACCGAGATAAACAATTGGTCGCTATTCATGAAGCAGGCCATGCAATAGTTGCCTATTTTTCAAAAAATGCCGATCCCATCCATAAAATCACCATTATCCCACGCGGCAAAGCTGCTCTCGGCTACACTATGCAGCTTCCAAGCGAAGACCGTATGATTCTCTCTGAGGAGCAACTACTCGATCGCATAAGGGTATCGCTCGGAGGTCGGGCCGCTGAGGACCTTATTTTTAATCAAATCACAACTGGTGCTGCTAATGATCTCCAGCAAGCCACTTCATTGGCAAGAAATATGATCTGTCTTTACGGCATGGGACAATCAGTAGGATTAACCCATTGCGCCGAAAAACAATCTCCATTCCTCGGTGCAGGTGATTCTTCAGGCATGCAACGGGACTGCAGCGAAGAAATGGCTCACAAAATTGACGTAGAAGTCAAGGAGTTGCTCGCGCGCCTTTATGAAGAAGTAAAAAGCTTACTGGCTGATCATAAAGATACTTTGCAAGCAATTGGTGAAAAACTAAAAACCATAGAAACAATCGAAGAAAAAGACGTAGACGAGATACTCTTGCTAGGCGAAAGAACCACCAAAGCAGGCAGAGAAATAATCAAAGAAACAGACGAAATCGAGTGCCTAACACCCAACATAATGCCCCA
>CAZBDM010000044.1:13843-15185 GCA_964490675.1 uncultured Oligoflexales bacterium | reverse complement strand
GAGCCACAAAAAAACAGATCTCATTGCTTCGACTCCTTAGGTTTTATCTTTAAAAAGATGGAGGTATTCCCCGTATCCTTCTTCTTCAAGCTTTTCCACTGGTACAAATCGCAGAGCGGCCGAGTTTATACAGTATCGTTTTCCTAATGGAGCGGGGCCGTCATCAAAAACGTGGCCAAGGTGGCTATCAGCACTGAAGCTGCGTATCTCGGTGCGGATTCTTCCGAGCGAGTGATCGGGGCGCGAAGTGATGTGTTCCTCTTTTAGTGGTTTGGTAAAGCTTGGCCATCCACAGCCAGAATCGTATTTATCAAGCGATGAATAGAGCGGCTCTCCTGACACGACATCGACGTAAATGCCATCTTCTTTGTGATCCCAAAACTCGTTTTCGAAAGGAGGTTCGGTGGCATCCTCTTGGGTCACTTTGAACTGCATTTCCGTGAGAGAAGACTTTAATGTATCAGTTGCCGGTTTTGTGTATTTTTCTTGCGAATCTGACATGCTAACTCATCCTTTAGTTATTAAATCTTGCTGCATCTTCTGACGGTTTTACTTTATACTCGCCCCATGGAAAAGATTGAAGTCAAAGCAGCATATAGCCAAAAAAATCTCGCTGAGTTAAACCTCGCTTGCCGTGAAGATGCGCAAAAAGCTCTTTCAGATGCTCACCAAGCCTTTCAAGATCGATCACGGTGGCTTTCAAAGTTTGAAAGAATTCAATGCCTTAAAGAAATATCCGCACGAATCTGCGAGCGTAGAGTCGAACTGGCGAAGCAGGCTGCAGAAGAAGGTGGCAAGCCCCTCAAAGACTCGCTCGTTGAGCTTGACCGCGCCATAAATGGTGTCGAAATTGCCACAAGAGAGCTTTCCCTGCTCAGCGGCAAAGAAATTCCGATGGCACTTAACGAAAAGTCCGATCACCATCTCGCCTTCACTTATTTTGAACCAAGGGGTGTCGTCTTAGCCATTAGTGCTTTCAATCATCCTTTTAACTTAATCATTCACCAGGTGATTCCCGCGATAGCAGCAGGCTGTCCAGTGATTGTCAAACCAGATCTCAGAACACCCTTGTCGTGTCTCAGTCTCGTCGATATCATTCATCAAACTGGATATCCGAAAGAGTTCTGTCAGTCACTCATCTGTATCGACGCAATCGCTGAATCGCTGGTATCGGATGAGAGAGTCTCTTTTTTATCATTTATCGGATCGGCAAAGGTTGGCTGGTATTTAAGATCAAAGCTCTCTGCTGGTGCGACATGCACTTTGGAGCACGGTGGCTGTGCCCCGGTCATTGTCGAAAAGACAGCTGATCTTGATCGCTGTATTCCCGGCTTGGTAAAGG
>CAZBDM010000044.1:4883-13833 GCA_964490675.1 uncultured Oligoflexales bacterium | reverse complement strand
GGCTGCCTTCTATCATGCTGGACAGGTCTGTGTCTCTGTTCAAAGAATATATGTTGATCAGCGTATCAAAAATGCTTTCACGCAAAAATTTGTTGAGCATGTCGCAAACCTAAAGGTTGGTGATCCTCTCTGTGAAGAGACCGACGTCGGTCCGATTATTATGGAATCGGAGACCAAGCGCATTCATAGTTGGGTCGAAGAAGCTGTAAATTCTGGGGGGCAACTGATTTGTGGGGGTCAACGATCATCCGACATGACTTACCCACCAACCATTATTCTGAACCCAAGTGATACCTGCAAACTTTCGAGAGAAGAGGTCTTCGGACCAGTTGTCGGCTTATACAGTTTCCGGGACTTGCAGGAAGCTATCGCACGGGCTAATGCAGTCGATAGCTCTTTTCAAGCCTCCGTTTACACGCAAGACATTGACGTAGCTATGCACCTGTCGCGACGTCTCAATGGTATGTCAGTTATGGTCAATGAGCATACGGCCTACCGAGTTGATTGGATGCCTTTTGGCGGTCACAAAAAGTCCGGTCTTGGTCTTGGAGGGATTGGGCATAGTATTAGAGATATGTCGCTTGAACGGATGTTGGTGATTAACTCGCCAGGGATTCCTTAAATCGTCGAGCGTACAAAGGGCCTAATTTCTGCGTTGTCTTCGTCGACTGCTCCTTGCTGTACCATATGTGCTATCCTAAAACCCCATCGCATAGGTAAAAAGCAGTCTCATCAAATGACCATCGTCATCATCACTCGAAATAAACCCATAAGAAAGAGCACCGCCTACTTTGCTTTTACGATCGAGGGCGTATTTGACACCGCCTTTAAAGGTCATAACGGAGCCATCAGAAAAAGTACCAGAGTTAAAGCTGACCGAATCTCCATTGAGAAAGATAAAAGCTCCTTCAACGTCTATTTTCTTAACGTTGTACTCACCGAGAGCAGTGATTTCCATTGCGTCATTATCATTGATCGATAAGAGTTTTAAAATACCTCCGGCGGCAATCTTGCGGTCGATATCTTTACGACCGTGAAAGATAATTTCACTAGCCACAAAAGCATCGTCATCTTCTGGTTGAAAGGCGAGACCAACCTCCATACCCCTAGCGACATACATGCCACCAACTTTTGGTAAAAATACTGTTTCAGACTCTTCATTATCACCTATTTTGGATGTTGTTTGCCCCAAAATTAAGGCTCCACCGAAAACCACATTGGGCATAAGGCTAAAGCTTGCTCCTGGGGTTAGACCTATAAAGGTCGTTTCAAATGACCCAGGGTCTATCTCCCAGCTCCGACGGACAAATTCACCAGCAAAGGTCAATTTCTTGCCGTTGCGATGAAGAAAAAGACCTCCAAAGTCGAATCCTGAGATGTCTGCATCGCCTACCGAAGCCTTATGATATTCAAACATCCCCTCGCCGGTGGAGCGCGATGTCGTGCGGTACTGGGCGGGAGAAACGCTCGAGGTAAGCTGCAGGCTATATGTTTTTTGATAAGCTAAAAGATCTGTTGAAAGTAAAAAGCCGCAAGCAATCATTAGCAAACGCATAAAAATCCCCCTCAAAAATCGTTTAGTTTCCGTTATACTAACTTAAGTTAATCATTGTTTAAAGAAACTTATCGAGGTGCGCTTAAAGCTGTTTGCGTGCTTCCATAAAAATCTGTCCTCCCCATTGAGGAAAGACGCTTGCCAGTGATTTAAGCTTGCGTATCGGGGCTTCTTGGTGGGCGGTCGTAAAGCCTGCTTTGCTGAGCAGGAAGTCTAAACTGTAGCGGTTAAAAAGAGTTTTATGTTGCGGGTCGGTCGCTCCAGACCAGTTTAGAGGTTTCAGAAGTCTCTCCCAACTATTGGTGTTGGGTGTGGTAAGGATGAGGATTCCTTGTTCGCTCAATAGCTTGTGGCAGTTGGTTAAAAAGTGCCAAGGAGAGTTGAGATGCTCGATGATATCGAAGGCTAAAATGGTATCAAACGCCGTTTGTTTAGATGAATTTTTTAGATCGGCTTGCCAGTCACTCTTCTCCAAGTCGATTTTTTCAAACTGCCAATTTGTTTGCGAATCTTCATTTAACTCAGGCGGTTCCTCGATGTCGATGCCGAGGGCGTAATGAGCCCCCTTAATCATGGCTGTCTGACAAAGATAGCCAGAACCGCAACCGAGGTCGAGGACACGTTTTCCTTCAAAAGAAAATGCCGCTAATCGACCTAGCCATGCTATGTGATCAAGGTCTGAGCCGCGTGCTTTTATCATTCGCTCCCTTTGTCTCTTCAAAAAGATGAATCTGATAAATAATAGATCGCGGCGGTCAATGCAATCGAATCTCGTCAGTCCTCTGAGGCCAGATAACCAGAAAACCTATTGATATAGGTAGGGGTTTTGATTTTTACAGGCAGACAGGAGCGCTGTGGCTTACTGACACAGACTTCAAGCCCCTCAGGGTGCAGCTGAAAGCGTTTAAGCGAGATCAGAAGGTGCTTCACGATCGCACCACCTTCTTTTATGATCAACTTGTTACCGAGTAAGTGCTCTTTTGAGTAGGCAAATGATTTTGTTGCGACGCGACTGAAGCTAAATGTTAACGAAAACCCACTTGCGTTCGACTGTTGAGTTTCGTTTTTCATAACGCCATTCATATCGTACAGCCCCCCTAAAAAGCGACTGTTTGGTTTCTGATTATTACCACGGTGGTCGTAGACAACTTTAAGAGAAGCAATCTCCTCTGGGCCGGTGATACGGTAGTCCTTCTTACCTGGAATCAGACTGACGTCTTTCACCTCAAGTTCAAGTGGTCTTGAACCATGGTTTTCGAAGATACAGCTGACTCCAATGTAAGGTTCTGAATAAACTTCGTCCCGTTGATGGCAACTGAGGCTTAGTTGATAATCGCTGTCGAATTGGTTTTCTGAGAGAGTCGCACAAGCTGTAATCAAGTATGTGACGGTTAAGTAAATCAGGGCTTTTTTAAAACTCATTTGATGCTCCGCGAGTTTAGATGTTGTTAAGTTAAAAGCAAAACTTATGCCGGTTGGGGTCGTCGTATATCCTCAACATTCTCTGATGCTTGAAGTCTGCAGCCGAAAAGCTTACCGCCGGGAAACAGTTAGACTGTTACCAAAAGGAGACACCTGTTGCGGAAAAAGGAGTAAAAATTTTGACTTTCAAGAAATCCAACATCTAGGGCTTTTTACCCCTAGATCATGACCCGTGTGAGTAGCTTTTGCGTAATTATTCTAGATTTTTAGATTCCGTTACATTGAGGCGGTCGAAAAAATCTGTTAAGAGAAGTTTGCTGAATGATCAGGCATTTCTCAGTTCTCACAACAACCAAGTCTTAGCATCTCAGGGAAACATTATGATTCAACTAAAATTTATCGTCTTTTTCGTCATTGTAGGGTTCTTTTCTGCTTGTTCTTCACAAACAGAAGATTCTACCACAAAAGCAGTCCTTATCGATGGCTCGGCCGTAGAGTACGCAAGCGCACCAAGGTTTGAAGAGTCACTGCAGAGTATTCTAGCTAAAAAAATTAAAGACTTTCCGATCAGTTGCTTTGTTTCGCAACCTTCAGCAGTTTTGCCATCATTTGGGTTGGATGGAAAATTTTGCCATTCAGCTGACGTTGGTCTTGATTTCGTAAAAATTGGCGGTCTTTTTATGGCAAGAGTCGCGTCTCAGGGCCTAGCAATTCCCATTGCGTCGATAGACGATAACTTACTCCTGAAAAATTTCTGTACCAAAGAGTTCGATCTGCATTGCAATTTAGAAGTCGAAACCGAAACCGACACCAGAATCCCAATTAGATTTTCTTTGGCAGAAGATTGGCAAGAAAGTGATGAAGCTTTGCCTATCGAAAGCTTGAGGGGAACGAAGGAACTTCCAATTGTTCTTTCTGCAGAAAGTCGAGATCATTCTGGCTTCATTCGATCATTTCATCAACAAGAGGTTTACTTTAAACTCGCTCATCCTCAACCAAGCATGAGATACTCTTTATCTTTGACGCCGGATATTTCAGACCTTGATATCGCACAGCTTCCGGAATCAGAGGAGAACTCTTCGACGCTTTCCGGTACAGATACTGATACTATAGAAGTTGTCTCAGAAAGTGGCGAGCCTGTTCTCTTCAAAGTTTTTGCCGCTCATGGTCAGCCAAATGCTGGTCCGCAGACACAATTTCAGCTGAGGGTCACCGAGGGGTCCTTAAAGCAATACTTGCAACTCCCCGACCCCGAGGAATTTCAAGCATCTGGCGAAAGGTATAGCTTAAAGGATGCCAAACTTGAAGGCGATGAAGCTTTTATTAGCATTGAAGTCCCCGAAGACAAAAAAATAGTTTCTCTGAACATTCAATTGACTCCTTTGGAGAACGACATCGACATTGAACTCATAGATGCAGAAGGTCAAACCATCGACTCCAGTGCGATGGGATCAACCGAGGTAGACACTGTTTCTTTCCTTAGCTTAGCGCCTGGACAATACACTATCCGACTAGCTGCTGCCGACTATCTTTCAGACTCTAACGAAAACACCTTTGACCTTGAGGTTTTATTGGTCGAAGCTAAGTGAATCTAAAACCAGCTTAACGCTAAAGGAGTCACCGGTCAGGTGATTCCATTGAGAGCTTTCATCAAAAAGGGCCGCATTGCTGCATTCATTGGTTCTTTTTAAGAACGACTAGGCTTTCCACATGGTAGGTGTGAGGGAAAAAGTCAAATAACTTTATCGACTCGACGCGATAAACTTGTTTGCGGCAGAGAGCACCGAGATCTCTCGCTAAGGTCGTCGGGTCGCAGCTGACATAGATGATTGTCTTTGGAGCTAATTTTTTTAAAGGAATGATACCTTTGTACATGCCTTGGCGAGGCGGATCGACAATTGCGACATCAAATGACTCATTGTTTCTCGCGCACTTCCACAGGTGAGCGGTAGCATCACCACTAAGATAGTGAACGGTATTTAAACCAAGCTCTTTTGCAGATCGTTTAGCGCATGCTATGGATAGTGGATTAGATTCCACTCCTTCCAAGTACTCAAGCGAGTTGGCTAGGCCGAGAGAAAGATTGCCGTTACCACAGAAAACATCGATAAGCGACCTAGGTTTTTCCGCTAAGACGATTTCTTTGACGATCTCTCTTAACTGGTAGTTGTGGTCTTTATTGATTTGCTGAAACATACCTGCAATGGTGTAAAAGGGAATGTCAAATTGCTTATCAAAGAGCACCATCTCAGATCTCTTCGCTTCGAAAACACTTCCTGCCCAGATGACTTTAGACAGATTTTTTAATGCATCTATAAATCTCTCAGCATCATTTGTCATACCGTTGACGGGGTAAAAGGTTGCGATGACATCGTCGTTATTTTTGCTGTTTGTATGCGGAATCGCCTGCAGTTGTAAGCGAAAGCTACGATTCTCAGTGAATGTCAAATTCATCGCATTGATCTCATCGATGACTTGATTGATCGATGCGTGAGCGACAAAACATTGGTCTATGGAGATGATATCGTGGGTATGTCTGCGATAATAGCCAACCTGACAGCCATTCGCTTTGCTGAATGTACCCTGTAAAGTGATGCGATTACGATAATGGCTTTTCTGTGGTGAAGGTGATATTTCAATCGATTCAAGGGACGGGAGCTTTCCTATGCGCTTCAAAGCAGAAGTCACAAAAGAACGCTTCCATGCGAGTTGATGAGATTCAGAGACCTCTAGCCATTGACAACCGCCACATTTCTTTGCGAAAGAGCAGCGGCTATGCTCTCTTAAAGGGCTTTCTTTAAGATACGAGAGCACTTTAGCGTCACCGTAACGTTTGTGGTCGGTCAAGGATTGGCAAGAGACATGATCTCCGACGATGGTATCTTCAACAAACCAAACTTTACCTTCATGGCGACCGATCCCTCTGCCACCGAAGGCCATACTATCAATGTGGAGTTTTAGGGTATCTTGAGTCATAGGTTCAGAGAACATAGATGATCTAACTTACCAAGTCTCACCTTATATCCAAAAAACCAGCAAAAACCAAAATAAACCCGTGAAGATACGGCAATGACTTATATATTCCAGAATATGACCGATTCTTTCGGCCAGAGATCACTGCGAGGGCAGATAGAGATGGGTCATCTATATGAAAAATTATCTAAGCCTAATCGTTACGATATTGGCATACTTATCGTGTCTTAGAGCCGTTTTGACGGTGACTGCTGCGGATCAAGCTTATGCTGAAGCAGAGGTCCTCATAAGATTCTATCCTGGAATCCACCAAGTGACATTGCGTGAGAAAGGCGAACGGGTACTTGAATTTGTTATGCGTAACAATAAAATCAAGATCCTTGACCAAATCGAGGAACTGCCCGATCTCTCCTCCGCTCATGGGCCCGCTTTCCTTAAGGTGCGTTTTAAAAACAAGATACTTTACTCACTCAGTGATGGTGAAAACTATCTGGTCGTTAATAAAGGAAACCACGACTTCTTTTACCGGGCTGAAGTTTCAGGTTTTGATATCAACCTCTACATCGATCATTTACATGATCCCGATCAGAAAGCGGCTCAAGAACTAATGGCTAAACTTTTTAGAGCCTATCAAAGACACGATATTACGATGATTCAAGATCTTATTCACCCCCTTTCAAAGAGTAAGCATCGATTAAATGAAAGGGATTTTGTCCGGCGTATTGAAAATATGCTTAAGTTAAAACCGCGACCTGTCGAGTTTGTCGTCCGTGATATTCGTCATCAACTCAAGCAGAAAGATGACTTGAGTTATCTTTACGGGAACTGGTTTCAGCTGCCTTCAAAACCACGAAAGGTCGGTTATCTTTTGAGAGGAAAAGGTCAGCCGACGACCTTAGAGTTGCTGGCTAAGTATGAAGGCCGGTGGTACTTAATCTTACCTTAAGGCAGGCTCTGAGCCACCAGATTGAGCGATATAGTTACGTACTTTTTCTTCGTCAGTTGCTCCTTCTTGAGCATCAATTGCAGCTTGAATCGTCGCGATTTGTTCGGTTGATTTTTGGGTGTTGGAATCGCTATCAGAGCTTGTCGCAGCAGCAGCTGTTGCTGCCGAAGCCAGCTGATTGAGAATCGCACCGGCTGCCTCATCACTAAGGTTAATTGCTTCCAAAGCCGAGATTTCACCATCACCGTCACTATCAAGGGTTTTGGCTATCAGTGAAACGTTTGCCGAGAGAAAAAGCGCTTCTTTAAACTGATCTTGGTCTGTGTATTCTGATCCAATCGATCTCAGAAGAGCGAGAGCGATTTCTAGTCCTCTGATATTGGCTGAACTGGCGTCAGGCAAAACAGGAAAAAGAACGGTAATGGGGTTAGTACTGGATGAATCGGTTGCATCTGCTGCCTCAGATTCACCTGCGGTCGCTCCAATATTTGCTAGTTCTAGTGCAATTGATAAAGGGTCGATGCCATGTAGCTGTGCTTTTGCGCTTGCCAGAATAGACACGAGATTTGCTGGTCTTTCGACTTTGCTCGCGTCGATGAGTTCGGCAAGAAGGCTGGAAAAAGTTGTTTGTACGGTTGTGATATCGTCATTATCGCTGATCGAATTGTAGTAGTTTTTGTAATCTGAGCCAAGAGCATCAAGTAATATTTCGATAGATTTTTCCGGTTTCTCGTCCTCAAGAGCTAAGGTCGCGGAAATTTGCGGTGGCGTTTCTTCTAGGTTTTCAAATGCATTTGTGCCGCACCCTAAGAAGACACCGGTACATGTGAGGCTAAGGAGAAGTAAGACTTTTTTTAGCTTCATAGTCCCGCTCCTATGCGCAAGAAGAAACGCGTATCTGGTCTTTCACCAACCGTCTCACCGACTTCTTCAGTGTAAACTCCGACATCAATACGCAGAACGCGCATGTCACCATATATTCCAAAGCTGCCGTAGCCTTGATTCATACCAGCTGTAAATCCGAGAACCCCAAGGGTGGTGATTTCAGTGCCAAGGTGAATACGCTTGTAGATACTTTCATCGTTGGCGTTTAAAACATCTCGTAGATCCGCGAGCACGCGAAACTTGCTAAACTTTGTTCCTGGTGAAACAGCAACACCAATGTTTACCGTTTGTTTCTGCGGCTTAAGGGGGCGCTCTTGTGGTGATAAAGTCGTTTCAACGGAAGGTTCAAACTTCGTGTCGCCGATATCTTGAATAGTGATACCAAAAGAAGGGTCCGAGCGACCACCGCCACGATACATCATTCCAAGATCTCCAGCAAAGCCTTGACCGGTCATAGCAATCTCGTCGCTACTTAATTCAGCGACCTGGTCAGCTTCCGCAGCGTTAGCATCGATGGCCGCTTGGGTGCGTTGAATAATCTTACCGGTTACGCCGATAAATAAGTGTTCTCTAGAGAAGAGATGGGAGGCAAGAGAAAAGGTCATACCGACGTCTGCACGTGCGCGGGCATATACCGACTCGAAAGCCCCTTGGATAGGATCTTTATAGACCATCGCAGTGGTTGAGTTACTGGCGTATGCGCCAATAGCTGCACGTCGTAAGATAACGCCAGTGAAGTTATTGAAGCCGACGTGTTGCGATTTGCCGAGCTGTCTGCGCAAAGTATCTGCGACCTCTTTTTCTTCGAGGACTAATTGCCGCGCGACGTCTCTGGTATTTTCTGAAATCTCGACCATTGGGTTGGCCAGTACAATTTTTTTGTAAATACCTTTGCCAATGGCTATACCGGCTGGATTGTAAAAGATGGCATCGTCATCTTCTGCAATGGCGATTCCGGTGTCGCCACGTCCAAGGAAATAAGCGCTTCGGTAACTGTAAGGGTATTCGTCGGCCATCGCCGGATCTGGCGCCAGAAGCATCGTAGAGGCCGCTATAAGCCCTTTTAGCGTGTTTCTAATGTAAAGCCGTTGTCCCCGCATGATTGCGCCCCTCTTTGTCATATGCGCGATCGGGCCATCAAACGTAAAACTTGGGCTAAAAAATATTTT
>CAZBDM010000044.1:0-4873 GCA_964490675.1 uncultured Oligoflexales bacterium | reverse complement strand
TTTTTTTAAATAACTTCATTTAATCAATCTATGAATATTTTTTTAATAATTTTAGTGGGTTTTTAACGGTAGCAGAAAGAAATACTGCAAAAACTAAGGCCCCCCGGAGGGGACCGTAAGCTCTGTCTGCCTAAAGTGAAAAATTTTGAAGTGATGGTCAAATGGATTAGCCAGTACTTGCAGTCTACAAAAACGGGAAAGGAAAAAGTTTTTGCAGCAGAAGAGCTCACGATTAAAATCATGCGAAACTTAACGGGAAACTCGTTAAAAAACGGTGAAACCCGTGGTCTCTGTCATTTAAGGAGCAAGCAGCATGCCAAGTGAGGTATTTTTCTCAAGATTGCTAGCATGCTATCCAAGAAATCGAATAATCACTTGGAATGACTGCTTAATTCCCCAGCGTCTCAGCTGTTTGTCAGCGGGGATCAGTTTCGAAAGGATTTCTACGCCTACCATTAAAAAAAGTCAATAAGTAAAGTGATTTTTATATGTTGGCTAGTTAGCCAAAGGTTTTTTAAAAAAAATTTTAGAAAGGCTTTTGGTGATTTAGCCTGTTTAAAAAGTGGACAAGTGTTTTACCTTTCCTCTATCGAGCACTTAATTTAAGCAGAAATTGTCGATGCGTTTTCAAAACTCTCCTAAGTCACCATCTGTACACGAAAAACCCAGCTTCTCTGCAATTTGACGCAGCTGGCTCCTTGTGTGGGATTTGGCGTTATTTAGAAATATTATTTTGGCTAAAAACAATTTTAATTATATTGGTTTATGAATTTACATTTCAGGAATTAACTAGACTCGAATAATCAACTTTTGCTCAAATAAAAGACAATTCAATAAAAATAAATTATAAAACGATCGGATTTTTATTGATTATTTTGTTGTCGATGTTTTCAGTATGGATCTTTTTAAGGATTGTATGAAGAGACATTCCACGTTTGCTAGAAAATTTTTCTTCTGAAGCGGCGTCGTCGCTTAAATAAAGATGAGGGGATTAATCCATTGTCACTCTTAGTAGGGCTATCGGAAAAAGAAGCATGAGTAGCATGGCTAAGCGACTCGTTAAATCATCTTTTGCCATTGCACTGCCAATTGTTCCGCAACCACCACTAGATGATTTCATCGTCGTCTCTTTATTATTTTGACCACTAGTCCGGGTCTTTGCATCAGACGAAAACGGTTTACCACCAAAGGCTGTGTTGCTCTTAGCGTAAGGATCACTGTCTGTGCGAGGCTGGTAAGTGAACTGAAATTTGGCTGGCTCATTGTTCAGATAATCGGGATTAATGTCCAATTCATCGGGGTTCGTATCGTTTTGATAGAGGTCAAGTGCGTATTTAAACGCTGCCATGGCATCAACACGCCCACCTTCTGACGAGTCGACTTCGCCCATAATTGCCGCAATCCGCGATGAAGATTTTCCGAGGATCGACTTTATCGTATCAGCGTCAAAGTCTGGGAAGACTGCCCAAAGCGATGCTGCTATGGCCGAAACGATCGGTGCTGATTGGCTGGTACCACTTAGGTAGTTATATTTACCTTCAGGTACGGTCGAGTAAATCGCCCAACCTGGGGCAACCAAATCAATCGTCGCTTTACGATTACTGAACCCTGTTAACTTATCTTCATGTGTGGAAGCAGCGACACAGATAACGTTTTCAAAGGAGCATGGATACATAAAGGTTTCTTTGTAATCAATGCCATTGATACTGCAAGCTTCGCCGAGAGAGCACGAATCGTTACCTGCTGATACGATAAAAAGAGATTTCTTATCTTTTGTGACAAACTCAATGATCTCGTCGATAAACTTTGGCTGTTCGCTATCCTTAGTTTCATTAGTCGGCTGTTGGCTACGATCAAACGGGCCAGATAAGGAAATACTGTAAATAAGTTTATCGTTTGATCCATTTTTCTCGACGTCTCTTTTATGATTATTATGAGCCCACCTTATGCCTTTTTTTAATGCAAGTGAATTTCCTTTCCCTTGGTTATTGACAACTTTTATGCTCATAATCCGAGACAGTGATTTGCTGTCTCCAAAGGCCAAACCATGAATACCGAGGTCATTGTCGCCCGCAGCAGCTATAATCCCTGCGACATGAGTTCCATGACCGGTAGCATCATTTGCTTTACTCTTTTCAATGCTGGTATTAAGCGTGACATCATATCCGACAATACCCTCACCATTATCCCAGGCTGCGGCCTTTAATTCTTTATGTGAAAAGTCAACACCGGAGTCGATGACTGCAACTGTAACAGGCTTGGCTTTAGAAACGAGAGATAAAAAGTCTTGATCTCCAGATAGTTGATGCCAGTAAATGGACTCTAAGTAGTATTGCTTCTTAATGTCATTATCACTAAATAGAAAAAAATCATTGGTCTTTAAGTGCAGACCGGCTGCCATCGGATTGTCGCTTATCACTTTGGTCTCGTTCTTAAAAGCATCGAGATTATTGACTGGAGAGACCGAAGCAAACCATTTGTCTTCGCCGGTGTTTAAGCCAACTAATTGGTCGATGACGAATTGATGGATATCTTTCTTGTACTCTTTTGGAAGTCTTCTGATATAAGGAACTTTAAGAACAAGAAAATCTGAGAAAAGCCCATCCGTACCTATTTTTCCCTTGTCATCTTTGCCAAAGAGGTATTCAGGCTCTTCAAAGAAAATATCGGCATCAGAGACATTTTTTAATACCTCTTGCGCCTCATCTTGAAGCGATGAAAGATCGTTGTCTTCTTTGACCTCATCGATGGCATCTTTAAGTTCTTCAAGTTCGTTGATCTGAACAAGATTGAACTGATCTTTGCCACTTTCCATGAGTTGCGACAGTTTTATCTGAATTTTAAGAGCGAGTTTATCGAGCTCTAAAGTTAACTCTTCTATCTTGTCTCTTGATTTTGAACCAAGTCTAACAAGGAATTGCTCTGGTTTAACACCTGGCTTATAATCGTCATCTTGCTCTGTCGTGACTTCACTACCTGATAGAGGGGGATTCGATGAGTCTTCCTGGCTAGTTTGCGATTGGCCTGAAGCCTTTTCTATATCGCTTCCACTTGTGTTTTTATTTTTTTTAGAATGTTCTCTTGTACTGCTCCCGCTTTCGCAAGATAGACACAAAAAGACAAGAGTTAATAACCCCAACAGCTTCCGCAACTTTACCACCACCCAACTTTTAATTACTCTTAAAGTTATTATCGGCTGCAAATAAGCTAATCATAAAAGCAACTGTAAATAGCAGGAGTTTCAGTGGGTTAAGGGTGGGCTAAAAATCTGCTTTAAAGGGGAGATGGTATTATTCACAAGGGAAATCGGGCATTGGTGCATTCGCAGACAAGGTGATGTATGATCTCGCTTTTAATAATTCAGTGGGAGCATCCTTCCTTTTGGCATATAGCTTTCAGAATACTGAGAGGTCTTGCGCCCACTAAAGCCCCTTTTGACCAAATCTTTTGATCTGGGCAGCGTCAGCTGCATACCGTCGATTGCTACGACCTGTAAGTCTTTCCACAGTCTTCTGTTAAACCTGAAAAGAGTGGTCAGTCTTTCAAAGGCACTTTGAAAGAACTGATAAGAAACTTGCGATCGTAAGGAAGTAAGTGCTGCTTTGGTGGGAAGCGATCTTTTATGAAATGTCGTAAAACTTTTTAGAAGGGACAGCGCATAGCTTGAAGCGCCTGCATCACCGACCAGATAAAGCATCGTCAGAAAAAAAGACTTCGTTGTGAAGTCCCGTTTTATTGGTTTTTTGCTTGGATCGATACGAAATTTGCGATCAAAGATAGAAGGTAGATGATCTTCAAGATTAAATCTGAGATCATTCAGTTTCTTCATAAGGAGCTCCTGGTGCCGCGGTTTTTTTTTGTATTTACAGCATGTTACAGGGCTGTTCCTTTTTTTTCTATAATGAATTCGCTAACTTGACGGTCTTGTTCATTTTTTTTTGGAATGTTTATTAAGAGTCAACCTTTGAATATACGTGCTAGCCTCTCTGTGAAGTGGGCTGAGAAAAATGGTTTTCACTAGTTTGTAAGGAAATGCAAATGCTTAAGAGATTTTTAGTAGCTCCCCTATTTTTGGTTTTTGGCTGTAGTTTTGAATCAGGTAAAGACAGTCGTCTAAGCTCTGATCGACAGTTGCAGTCTGATTATACTACGGTCTTGGCTAAATGTGGTTTCGACCTCTACAAGGCACAACGCATTGCACTAGAAGACGGAAGCTATAGGATTCAGTTCGAGGTAGAAGCTGCTCAACAAGTGTGTAAAGACAAGAAAAGTTATGAACCTTACATTCCTCTTGAAAGGCTTGAGCTAAAAACTTTTCCTCTGATAGCTGGCAGCTCTTGGGGTGACAGGGGAGAGCTTCTTCATATAAGCCTCTCTTCAGGAGATTCCGTTAAAATTGCATGCACTGATTATATTACAAGATCAGGAGGGCACGAGCTTTTTCCAATTGAAGCAATAATCGAGGATATAGTGCGGGGACCAAATGGTCAGACCTACATTTTGCTAACCGGTGAGGAAAATGCACTCTCAAAAAAACAATGTTTTAATCGATACTTGATCCCATATGACCCAGATAATGACCCTGAAGAGCGTGTGACGGGTCTCTATTTTTTTGAATGACTTTAATCAATTCACCGATTCGTTCAGCTGCGTCAACAAAACCTAACATACTATAAATATGACGAATTCTTGCACCTGATTTGTTCCGATAAGGAGCATGAAGGAGTCGCATATGCCAAGAAGGTACGATCATCGGCTGCGAAATGCCATTGTGAGCTCCGGCAATCCAAATCTGTTTCCGGATCTGAGTATCCCTCAATCGTAAGCGCCTCTTTTTACCCATCTAGAAAGCAATTTTCATAGCCGCTATCTT
>CAZBDM010000043.1:5213-15271 GCA_964490675.1 uncultured Oligoflexales bacterium | reverse complement strand
AATTTGACGAGAAGATCCCGGTAATCTTCACTGCAAAGATCTTGAATAAGACCACCATGATCCTGCTTTTCTGAGAAATCAATGTAGACTTGTCCGACTGCCCAGATATTACAATTTGGGTTGTTGAAGCCTCTTTTTAGGCCTACAAGTCCGTGCACCCTGTAATTTTCAATGCCACGACTAATCATCTCGCTTTCAAACTCTTCGACACCGATTTTGGAATCATCGTCTGTAACAACGATAAGATCCTTCGTTGCTTCTTTTCGAAAGGGTATCTTTTTTGAGAAAATTCCATCGTAAACATCCAAAAAAACCTCCAAGGCATCGTCACTAAAAACATTTGCTCCTACTACCTCAAAATTTTCTTCGCTCAGAACATCTTCTGGAAATTCAAAGTCAGTACCGACCATCGTAATTACATGACCTTCCAAAGACTTTTTGGCAAACTCATCAATAAATTGCTTAAGCTTTTGTTCAAGAGCTTGTTTTTCTCTATTCATGCTTGAACTTGTATCGACGAGAAAAACTATGTCGGTCAGTCCGCTTTTCTGCGTTGTTTGACTGCCGAGAAACTCTTCTTCAAGATAATCGCTTTGGCTCTCGACTGGTACTTCACCCGCTGATTTATCCTCTTTTACAATCACTTCTTCACCAGATGATGATTGTTCAACCTCTTCGGGAGTGTTTTTTTTGATTTTGCTCGTTCCAGAAAAGTTGGTGCTATTACAAGATAGGTTGAATAAAAACAAAGCTAAGAATAGCTTTGGAAAGTCGATCAACTTCATCAGTGTCCCCTAATTTCTACATCTACTTTCGAATCCTTTTACCTATCGGACATTGGGGGATTTTTTTAAGAATGATCTCCAATTATATGATTATATTGTCTTATTTTAGTTGATAAAAAGCCACGAAAAGAACTATTGATCTTTATTTTTTTTATTTTTGAACTTTATTCTCTCTTACCGCTTCTTATATTATTCCCTGGCGCAGGCGCTTTCTTTGAGAGATTTAAAATGCAGATTATTTCAGGATGGGAAGCTTTACTAAATTGCTTAATAAGGACCTTAAAATGGTCCTTATTTCTTTTTGAAACTAAAACTTAAGAGTTAAAACACAGTCGGGTCAGCTCGTGAACCACGGCGGACTCATGACACCTAACTTCAGCAAGCTGAAATGGTTATGGTTAGTTATTTTTGTTGCAAAGACAAATACTCCGGCCAGATCATTTGGATAGGATCTCTCGCAAGCTGTTTTTGCCATCTCACAATGCGCTTTTCGAAGCTCTTCAGCGCAAGAGGTCCGTAGAGGTCGCTCACTAAAGGCTTGAGACTTGAACGAACACCACTTTGCTCAATGCATTCCCCAAACGTTTCAGGGTCAGTGAAGCATTCTATGAGATTCCTCTTCTTTGGTTTATAACGATAAAGAGGATAAAGCTTAGTTTTATCGAGACCGGATAGTTCTTTAGCAAAAGCAAGAGCGGTTTCAAGACCACCAAGTTCATCAACGAGCCCATTGGCTTTGGCTTGATTACCTGTCCAGACTCGGCCCTGCGCAAGATTATCGACATCACTGACGGATAGCCCCCTGCCCTCAGCAACCTTGCGAGTGAACTCGTCATAAAAGCGATCGATCGATTCGCCAAGAAGTTTTCGGTCTTCCTCAGAAGGCGATGTTCCCGGATTAAAAAGATCTTTCCGAGCACTGCCAGAAACAACATGAAAACTTACGCCATACTTTTCTTCAAAGTCTTTGAAGTTCGGCACCATACCGATAACGCCTATCGAGCCCGTGATCGTTGCTGGTGTGGCGACAATTTTCGTCGCAGGAGCAGCGATGTAGTAACCACCAGACGCCGCGGTATGACCCATGGAAACGACCACTGGTTTGACCGCTACTGTTTTTTTGACCTCGTGCCATATAAGATCTGAAGCGAGAGCTGATCCGCCCGGACTTGTAATTCGTAAAACAATTCCTTTAACGTCTTCATTTTCACGGGCCCATTGTAGCTTCTTCGTCATTGTTTTGGGGGTGATGTAGTCTGCATCCTGACCGTCAGCGATATCCACAATCTCGCCAACCGCCTCTATAAGAGCGATTCCCTGATCGGTCTTTGCTACTTGATCGAAAAATGAGCGACTTCTCACATGCCTGCGATAATCGCTGTATTTAACAGTTTCAAGTGAACCCTCTTTGGTGATGGTCTCTTCAAACTCGTCGATATAAGCAATGACATCAACCATTTTGACGTTTTTTGCATCTGCAGCTGAGAAAAGACCATCTTTAAACCACATTTCGACTTTTTCAGAATCTTCAATCCGCCGGCCACTACTCACAGCTGCAATCATTTGACTACGTAAATCGCGCTCCATTGCGTTATACATTTCGATCGTTTCATCGCTCGGTTTGTTTTGGATGAGAGGTTCAAAAGCAGACTTGTATTTACCGGCTCGAATCACATCGATCGAGACCCCAAGCTTTCGTAGCGCTTCACCGAAATACATCAGTTCAAAAACAGGCCCAGGTGTAAATACCCCACCGGTTGGTGATAGAGCCGCCTGATCAGCTACAGAGGACAAGAATAGCTCCTTATTCGTTACCGACGAGAACCACATATAGACTGGCTTTTGCGATTCTTTAAAGGTTTGGATGGCGTCTCGCAATTCGGTTAGGCTGCTGAGGCCCATAAAAGGATGGGCAAACTCAATGAAGAGGCCTTTAACCTGGTCGTCTTTTGCAGCGCGTTTGAGCGTTCCGACAACCTCGGGAATATAGATACCTCCAGGTGTGCCAAAAAACCGCGACAGCCAAACCTCTTCTTCTTTCGGAGCGCGCTCAAGCACCTCACCGGCGAGTCGCATGTGAACAATGAAATCTTTACCTGAAGCAAGCGGTTCTGGCTTCGTCGGCGTTGTGATTTCAGTAGAAATTTGTGAATAAACGACTAGCACCAGAAGAAGAGGGATCGCTGTCGCAAATAACCCTGCAAAGAAAAAGTAACCCTTGATCATCGTCCATAGGATACGAGGAAGAGCCATGACGCCCCCACCCTGCTTCTTTTTTATTGTTGTCGACGTCTTTGCTGTCTCTTCTGACATCAATTTTCCTTTCTCACTCCACAAAAAAATCCACTGGTTTCAAAAACTAACCTTTTGTATCACAGGAAAGTGGATGCAGGAAAACAGCAAATTGAATACTCTGATCAATTATTAAACAAAACCGTCCCCTCGCAGATTGTTTCAGCCAGCCTGCCAAGGGGGAGTATTGAGTGGCTAGTCTAAATTTCGAGCAAACCCTCAGGTGGGTAAAACCCGTCTACCCTATGTAGCTTATACAAAGAGACTCAGCAGGTCGCGCTTTCGGCTTTGGTGCAGACAACGCCGCAGCTCGCGTTTTTCTACTTAGGTTTTGCTGAAAAAAGATGAGGGGCAAGACGGCAAAAAAATTCCGAGGAGATAGTACACTTTCTAGTACAGCGACGAGGAATTTTTGCAGACAACGCAGCAGCTCGCTTTTTCTACTTAGGTTTTGCTGAAAAAAGATGAGGGGCAAGACGGCAAAAAAATTCCGAGGAGATAGTACACTTTCTAGTACAGCGACGAGGAATTTTTGCAGACAACGCAGCAGCTCGCTTTTTTCAGCAAAACCTAGCTGCCTTCGGATTCGATCGTCATGGTATAGGTCGGAACCTCCATCGTCTCTGTCGGTGGTTCAGTCGTTTCATCACGTGTAACAGTATTTTTCCAATTAACATCGATGACAGCTGACACACCGCGACCTGTTTCGAAGGTAAATGTCTCACTGTAGATGATGTCGGTGTCTTCCATTTCAAGGTTATGCTCTTCTTCGTATCTTGAGGCACCTAGGACGGTACTACTAAAGCGCACGGCCAGAGCTGAAAAGTTTGTACCTACATAATCTTCTGTCACTTTTGTTTCGAAGATGATTTGGGAGCGATTGATGATTTTAACTTCTTTCGCTTCTGGCTCAGTGTAGAGGGATAAGGAATCACCTGTTTCTGGGGTCAGAAAGACTCCTTCTAATTCATAGGTCTGGGAAATCGGATCGTAGCTGCCCGTTGCTGCTTCTGGGGCGGTTAATACGCCAATCATGCGAACTCTTAAATATTGAGCAGTATCAAGGGATTGCTCGCATGATGCTAACAAAAGCAGTATCTTTAACCGAAATACTATTAGGACAACTTTTTTCATACTCGTTCCTCTCTTGTGATTATCGGCAGAAATTCCTTGCGGCTTACTTGGGAAGAGATTTTGACAACGTTAAGAGATGATTGGGAATCTCAAAGAATGAAAACCTGTTTTGCAAAACACCTTAAGTTACTATTTTTATTTTCTATTCTGACGGTCACCTTTAATTGTGGAGATGATTCGACCAAAAAGGCCTCGGATGAAACCACTAAAGGCTCTGGTATCGGTAGCGATCGTTTACCTAAGGATTGGGATGGCAAAAGTGACTGGAGCGCTTCAGAGTGGAGTGTCAAACCATGAAGGCACTTTTCTTGAGTCTGTCGGCATTGCTGTTTTTGACTTGTAACCAAGCAAATCACGTTAATCCTTATACTGAGCAACTCCAAGGGAAGGTCAGTCTCACTGCTGATTTTGACAAGCATGCCAAACTGCTCTGGAAAAGAGATCAAATTGCGCTTTTCGCACATTCAAAAGAAGGCATTGAAAGCCTGCAATCGATCAAACAGCAAACACCCCTGGTTATGGTAAGTTTCTCATCGGATTCAAAACTCGCGGAAACCCTCAGCAGCATTCCTGAAACAATATTTTACCAAATTGATCCCGCTCAAAAACGGGGTGCGGCTCTTGTTCAAGTGCGTAGCCAAGGCCAACTGTATTTGCTTTCGGCAATGGCTCACAATAGCGATGGATTTGCCTGCGGCAATATGGAACTGCTGCTCAATCTACAAGGTGTATCTGAACCTAAAATCTATCCACCAATTTTCGAGACCACCGTTAAACTATCCTCAGTTGCAGAACTCACGACTGAAGTTAAAGCTTCTAACATTGAAAGTAACATCAAAGAACTTGAACAGCTTGGAACTCGTTACCATACGACGACAACTGGACTAAATACACCTGTCACTATCGAAAACCTCTTTAAAAATGCAGCTGACGGTAAAATCTCTAATATCAGCTATGAGCAAATTGACCACAGCGCTACTGGCGTAACAAATCAGAAGAGCCTTGTCGTGACCATTCCAGGCTCAAGCAAAAAAGATGAATATGTTGTTATTGGGGCTCACTTAGATTCGATTAATCGCTCTAATAATAGCGACGCACCCGGCGCTGATGATGATGCGAGTGGTATTTCGTCTCTAGTAGAAATTGTCAGAGTTATTGCTGAAACCGGTGCAAGCTTTTCAAGAACAATCGAGCTACACGCCTATGCTGCTGAAGAAGTGGGTTTGGTCGGCTCTGGAGATATCGCAAAGACCTATAAGCAGGAAGGACGTAAAGTCATCGCAATGATGCAGTTTGATATGAATACATACTCTGCTGAGCCGAATGACAAAACGATTTATCTGGTTGAAAATGATACAAGCATAGAGATAAGACGAAGTATGAAAAACCTTATCAATAGTTATTTCGATGGTGACTTCGTCGAAGCTCGACTTTCAGGTGGTACTTCTGATCATCGTAGTTGGTATAATCAAGGATTTGCTTCAGTCTTTCCTTTTGAAAATCCTGCCCAATACAACCCGTCACTACATACCGCTAACGATACGACTGAAGTCGCTAACAATTTTGAACTAGCAGCGCGGTTTGTTGGATTGGGACTTACTTACCTTGGCCATTACGCTGGTTTTGATGGCGCTGAGAGTGAGTTTGCAAGTGCCTCAAGGACTGATAATCTCAGCGATGATATCAAGGTCGCTATTATTAATACGGCTGATGAAAGTCTATGGGATATGGCCATCGCTACAATTTCTAACGCCGAAAAGATAGAAACATGTACGACTGACTCAATAGACGCGACTTCCTGTAATGCCGAAAGAACTGTTCTTGCGTTCAGTAAGGCAGAGAATGGAAGAGCATTCTTTATCAACGAAAGTGGCGATGCTATCGAATTAGAAGACGACGAATTTCGTATTTTTTTCGCTTATGATAACAACGATGCACTCATTGCATTGAGAACAGTACAACTTAGTAAAAAATAAAATGAAGTCAGTGAAGCTTTTATGAAAACAACCTCAAGAACCATTTTAGTCGCTCTAAAAAAGACCAACTTAGCGATTCCTATCTGCGAAAAACTAAGACAGTCAAATTTTGACGCCCTATTTTGCGATTCAGCAAGACAAGCTCAACAAATAGCTAAAGAAGAACTCCCACATTTAGTCTTTTGCGACAGTGATCTAAATGATGGAAGAGCTTGCGATCTTTATGACGCGATGCAAAGTAATGAACACACTAAAGCAATTCCCTTTGCAATAAATTTGTCCAACAGAAAAACAGGACAGATCCGCCAACTGGAAGGCCGTCAATATTGTTCCGTTAGCATAGGACCGGTAACCCCTCTTGCCATCTCCGATCTGATCAATGATATTTTTGCTCAAAAGTCAAATTTATCTCCTTTTTATACTCCAATTGAGCACTTCGATCTTGATGAAAATCTGATCATAGAGGCTTCAGCTTCTATGGTTGGTTATTCAGAGGATCAAGTCGTAGCTATCTCAAATACTGAGCTAGCACCAGAAAAAAAAATAACCTGTGTTCCACACTCACAAAACTTTCTTCCCGTTGAGTTGAAAAGCTCAATTAATATTCGCCATCAAAATCATGTTTATAATTTTTTTCCGATCAGTAAAATTCGCGGCTACGGATTGAAATGGATTGCTAAGCTACCACGATTCGATCTTCCTCATGATCAAATCCACAAGATAAAAAAACATCTTATCTACTTTAATCCCAAAAAAGATACTGCAAAGCAAATGATCGAAATATTATCTGGATTTGATATTGAAGTCTCTTACGTTGAGTCCTTAAAGCAAGCCGCACAAATGCTCCAAAGCAAGGGAATCAATCAAACAACCTTTTTCCTCTCTCATCTTCCTGAAGACTATGATGGTTTAAACTGGCACCAGATGTATTATCAACTTCCTTTAAATCTAAGGCCAAGAACGATTGTTCTGACAAACGACAAACTTGTTACACCTTTTGATTCACTGATACCGATAACCAAACCTACTGGATTTGGCCATCTCCTTGAAGCCTTAGAAGCAAGTTATGAAAACAGTACAACTCTTGAAAGCCGCGGCATTGCTTTTCAAAAAGGCTTAAGTGTCAACTTCGAAATTCCTGCACGTTTTATAGGCTTTGATGAAAGAGGCGGAAAATTAGAAATACCAGCACCTCTAAAAAGAGGCACACAGTTTACCATTAGACACGAGTCCTTAAACCAAACCTTACAGTCTGAAAACAAAATCACAATCTCGGAAATCGAATTTGATACCAAAGAAAATATTCGTTGGTTAGCTAAATTTGAATTTGAAAAAGCACGCATTAACAAATTTGAACTTTGGGATAAAATCAACCAATTTAACAATCAGAACAAAGCCTCATAAGACAACTTTCAATAATTTAAAACGCCTCTCGCGATCTTGAAAACATCAAGCTGATCAAATCAGGATTCTCGACAGTTAAAGTAAGCCTCAAAGTGATTCTCTTAAAACAACTGGCAAAGGACTTTTTGTCCCTAATTTTCGCATCTTTAAGGTATGTTTTTAAGTTTCCGATAGCATCTGGGTATAGAATTAGGAGGATTGTATTGCGCATACGCATGGCAGGCGCAACAGATGTTGGTCGTCTAAGAAAAGCAAACCAAGACAGCCTTTTCTTTGATGGAACGCAAGGCTTAGGTATCGTTGCTGATGGCGTCGGTGGTCGCAAAGGCGGTGAAGTCGCCTCAAGTATGGCGGTCAGTGGCATTCACAATGCTTTTGTCGATTGTGATGTCATTCGTCACGAAGAGATTCATCCGTTTCTCATTTCAACGATCGACAAGATCAACAACGACATCATAAAACGTGGCCATAGAGATACTGATATCTCCGGTATGGGGACTACTCTAAACTGCCTTCTTTTTGTTGGAGATCAACTGCATCTAGCCCATGTCGGTGACAGCCGTACTTATCTATACTTCAACAAACAGCTTTGGCAACTGACGATTGATCATAACGTTAAGACGTTTATTGAGCGCGGCTGGATGTCCTCACAAAATGTTCTCCCGGGCTCTTCTGATGGAGCTCTTGTAAGAGCATTAGGGCTTTTTGAGTCGGTTGATGTCGACTTCTATCAGAAAACCGTCAAAGAGGGTGAGATTTACCTGACTTCATCAGACGGTCTCTTTGATATGGTCAGAGACCGAGATATTGTCAAGATCATATCCGAAAACGAAAACAACTTTGAAGAGCTGCCAAATATACTGATCAATGAGGCGAACAAACAAGGCGGCAAAGATAATATAACCGTTCTTTTATCGAAGATATTAGGATAGTAATGGAAAAACTATATCTCATTCGAAGAAATCTCTTTGGCTTTTTGGGTCCTTTGACGCTCAATGAAGTCAAAGATGCTTTCGAACGCATGGAGTTTGGCCTGCAAGATGAGATATCAGGTAACTGTAGTCGTTGGGTTCCTCTCGACAATCACAAAATGTTAAAAACTTTCTACCCAGAAGTTAAACAAATTATGGGTAAGGGGTTGAAGGATCCATGGTCGTCTTCAGCTACACTTTTTTCAAGACCACCTGATAAAACAGCGAAAATAAAATTTGCAAAACAGGCACGTTCTAGTCATCGTAGAAGATCATCTCATAAAAAAAATAGTATGAAGACCGCTATTACTCTTGCCGTTTTAGCGATCGCAATTGGACTGATTGGCGCTTACCTTGTTGTTGTGCAGAACTTTAATATACCAGGAATCAAAGGGCTCGAATCAATTTCTGTACAAAAAGCCTCCGATCACTTTTTTAGTGGCGATGTCAAAGCTTTTAACGAATATATGGCAAACAACATTAAGACCATTGTCACAGCTAGCAATGAATCGCCTCAAGAATACAATCTTTGGATCCCTTATATTCGTGCTTATGCCTTTAAAAATAAAGGTAGAGTCCCAGGATTAAAAATGAATGCACTGCGCGGTGAAGCAAGGTCGGCACCTACAGATTGTTCCCTACCGACTTGGAAAAAGCGGTGGAATAGTAGCGCCAAAACCATGCTTGTCTTTGTCTCTGCAAAACAAGTTGTCAAAAACAACTGGGCTCGTCTCTTAGCTTGGGAACCTCACTGGATCTTGAGACGCTCTTCTGCCGGCTGGTTTAATCCCAAAAGCTACTATGAAGCCTGTATCCAAATGGCTTTTAGAGCCTTTAATGAAGTTTCTGAATCGGGTCAACTCGCTTCTTTAACCAGCGAAAGCCAGCAGCTTACCAAGCAAATCGTTGCTGACCGTCTCGCCTGGCTCTCTCACATTGTCAGCGGTACACCGAAACCAAAACAACTTCCATCAGGAACAACTAAAGATATTTTAAGTCACTGGACTTGCCTAGAATCATCTGAAAGCTTCGATGCACTGAAAAAGTGTAAGTTTTCTCAACCCATTAAAGGTGAAATTTGGACAGGCATTGAAAAGCATAAAGTCGTTATGAACTTTTTAAGAATCACACTGCGAGAAGAAAAACGTGTCTCTCAAAAGGATCTAGCTGAATTAGAAAAATGGCAAAGTGAATTAACCAGAGCCTTTCCTTATATCCTTTTTGACCTCGTTCCTGAACAAAAGTACCTCTCTGAATTAATCACTTCGAGAGGAGAAAATATTCGAGCGGTCGACAATGCGCGAGCTGAATACCCAAATATAGACTTCAGGCATTTAGACTCAAACACGAGCCACTAATATAACATGGCTTGTTAGTTTTTTTTGTTTTTTCATTGATTGCCGCTTGGTTTTTGACCAACAAAAACATTAAAGAATTCAGGGTTTTAAATGGAATTTAATAAGATTCGGAAGAACTCTCTTGGCAATAGGCAACAC
>CAZBDM010000043.1:0-5203 GCA_964490675.1 uncultured Oligoflexales bacterium | reverse complement strand
AAAAACCCCTTAGAGTGAACCATATTTTTTATGAAATCGAGCTTGTTGGTTCCTTAATTTAACCGGAGTCTGATTACAATGAAAATGAAGTTAAGTACCAGATTAGCGCTCTTGGCCTTCACGCCTCTCGTTGGATTCGCGTTCTTAGCATACTTTTATATGCAGGGATTCTTCAGCGAGTTCAAAGACGCTTCAAGAGTCATGTACGACATGGAAGTCATTCGTCACGCTTCTACTTTGAGTAACGCACTCGCTAACGAACGTACCGAATCAGTCCTCTTCCTTTCCGGTTACAGTAACGCTCAAAAAATCACCCGCGTTTACAACGAAACCGATGCTGTAATCGATCCCCTGATCAAAAGCCTAAGACTTGCGGAGTTCGAAGATCAAGTCTTGAACGATTCGCTGCTTTATGTAAAAGACTCTATTGATTCCGTGCGTCTCGAAGTAAAAACAAGGGCGAAATCCTCGAAAGTTCTGATTGACTACAACTTTATTCTCGACGATATTTACCGGATCTATAATGCTGTTATTAAGCGCGGTGAAGAGGTTCCACAGGTACCTAGTTTGATTTCTTCTCTGCTTCTACTGGAACAGGTTAAGAACGACTCGAGTTTGATGCTTCTCAAGGCCAGTAGCGTTCTTAACGATAATAACCCGATCAATTATCAGTCTGTCGAAGATATGATTAACTTTAAGTCTCGTTTTCTTGGAAACATCGACTCACCAGCATTAAAGCTTTCAACTTCTGGTCAGTCAAGAATCGACGCTCTTCTTACTTCAAGCTCTTGGGAAAGAAGCAACCAGATTTACCAGCATATCCTTGAGTTATCCAGTATTGGTAACTTTAGATACTCTTCTGACTTAGCCCAACAATCGTTTCAAAGTGTGACCCGCGACTTAACATCAATCATCGACTCAGAGACCATTGCCGCAGAGGAGCAAATCAAAGAGGTGCGAAGAACCAACAGAAACATCGCAATCTTTTGGCGCGTCGTACTCGTATTGTCGCTCCTAGTGCTCTTGTACTTTATCGGGACCTCGGCAAGTGAAATTTCGGAAACGATTTCAAAAGCAGCCGACGAGCTTCGAAATAGTGCGAATCAGGTATCAAACGCATCAAAACAGGTCCAAACAGCATCCGACGTCTTGTCACAAAACGCCAATCAGTCAGCATCATCTCTTGAACAAAACGTTAGTTCGATTGAACAGCTATCCAGTATGGTTGGTCAAAACTCCGACAACGCGCGTGAAGCCAGCAGTATCGCTCTTCTCAGCCGTACGAGTGCTGAAACTGGTAACAAAGAAATCGCTCAAGTCATCGAGACCATGGAAGATATTTCCGCAAGTTCTTTAGAGATGGAAACCATTACCAAGACGATCGATGCTATCGCATTCCAAACAAGACTACTGGCGATAAACGCATCGATTGAATCAGCCCGAGCTGGCGAAAAAGGTAAGGGTTTTAAAGTCGTTGCTGACGCTATCAAAAACCTATCACAACGTAGTGCCGAAGCCGCCAAAGACATTTCTGTACTCATTTCAGAAAACATCGAAAAAACTTCAAAAGGCGCTCAAACTGCTCATAGTAGTTACGGTGTACTACAAAGAATTGTAAAAAACGCCGCAAAAACTTCTAGCAGAGATTGCCTCAGCCAGTTCCGAACAAACAAGTGGTATCGCTGAGGTCAGTAACTCACTTAACCAGCTCGATCGCGTTGCCAACGAAACGGCCTCTTCAGCCGAACAATCAGCCGCTTCATCCATCGAGATGACCAAAATTTCTGCACAAGTTATGGGATCGGTAAACATGCTTAACGAGCTTGTCAAAGGTGAGTCCATGAATCTCACAGAAGTCGTAAATAATGATGATAGCGACGGTGATTCGGACAAGAGTGAAGAAATCAAGCCGGAAGCTGTTAGCGTTCCAGCTTTCGAAGCAGAAGAGTCCAGCTCAGAGTCAACAATGCAACAGGAACCTTCGGCTGAAATTCCTTTTGATGATGATGAAGAGGAAGAAAACTTTAATTTTGATAATACGGCTGGATTCTAAAAAGCTTAATGCCTTTCAAGGAGGAATAGGAATTGAACTCAAAAGCCACCAGCTCTAAAAAGGGTAAAAAAAAGCAATCACTACTATCAGGAGTAGTGACTGCACTGGTCATCGGTACCGCTTCTTATTACGGTACAAAGTACCTCAATCAACCTATACTTGACCCACTGCTCGTCGCACTTTTCCTAGGGTTCATCCTTAAGTTCTTTGTCAGAAGCGGTGAAAGTGATGATCAACAAGGACTTCATATCGCGACTAAAATTCTAATTCCTATCGGAATTGTTTTTTATGCTGCGAAAAACCTTAACTTCACGAAAATCGCAGAAATGCCCTCTGATTCGTACATTCTTACAATCATAGTACTTGTAGCAACACTGTTCATTTCACTAGTCATTGGGGCCTTGTTCAAACTGAAAAAAGAGACTCTGTTTCTGACAGCAACCGGCTCTTCGGTGTGTGGTAGCTCTGCCATTGCAATAACCGCACCGAGCGTAAAAGCCAATGCTCGTCAAATCACTTCAGCTCTTGTCGGAGTCGTGATTGCCGGATTTATTACTATGATTCTAACGGTACCAGTCTTTGGCTTGATCATGGATATCGACAACGGCGTTTTGGCTACTTTTGCAGGTGCTGTTTTGCCACTTACCGGTTTAGTTAAAGCTACTATGCAGGACTTTACATTCTTTGCTCGATCGATGCCCCTATCTGAAGTCAGCAGCTTGGCACTTTCGGTCAAAGCTCTTAAGTTTCCCGCTCTCATTATTCTAATACCGATCTTTAGTTCGATGGTGCGCAGAAGATTATCTCTACCACTGGCACTGTGGCTTTATGTAGGTGCTGGTATCTTGGGAACTTACCTATTTAATAGTATGCAACAAGACTACACTGAAAATTACCTTCCATGGATTTCAAAAGGGTATGGAATCGCTTGGGCTGCTGCCATGGCATCAATTGGTCTTGGTACAGATTTTCGGAATGTTTTCAAGAATGACGGTGCATTGAATACGTTCTTGACTTCATTTTTTGCTCTAACCGTTGCAACATTATTTTTCTTTATTGGATTGGCTATATTTAGTTGATTTCGAAACTGTTGATAACTGAGCTCGTTTTACCAGAGGAAGAGTGCAATGAAGGCTCCTAAGCTGCCGAAAATTGATTTCGCTGAAAAATTAAAATCTCTTGATTTTGAGAAATTAAAGTCTTTCAACTATAAGAAAGTTATTAATCAAGAGATCTTAAAGCCACTTAGGGAAATGCGCCTTTCAACAAAAATCACATTAACTGCTGTTCTGATTTTAGGACTTTCCCTTGCTATTAATTTCACCGCCTTTTGGGCCGGTCAGTCAGCGTTTAAAAGCTTCAACGAGATTTACGAAAAAGGCTTTCTGCCTAGTCAATCAGCAAGTACAATTTTTGAAGAAGTCGAACTCATCAATATCGCTTTAAATTCCTACGAAATGGGACAAAAGAATAGTAAACAACTCACTGAAAATTTAGCGGATACCAAAACAAAGTTCAAATCTTCGCTTAAAGTGTTAAATGAAAACGCTGAGCTTTTCACACAAGATCAAAGAGATTTTTTAAAGTCAATCAATAGCAATCAAGAGTTATTTCTAGATTTTATAAGAAAAGTACAGGGAATCGCAAAATCAGGAGAAAGAAAGAAGATTCGTTTTGCGTTAATTGACGACTGGCCTTTAATCGATCAAAAAATTCTACTGCCTTCAAAAAATCTGGTTCAATCATTTAATGGTACAATTAGAGAATTCTATCAAAAACAGTCAAATCAGCAAACAACCTTCAATTTTTATGCCGTACTCGCTAGTATCATCATCTTCTTTACCCTACTTGCTACCATGATGAGAACAAGAGGCCTGGCCAGTGAAATGGAATCGTCAACTTCTGATATTATTGACATAAGAGAGCAAGTGATCAAGCTTGCTCAACAGCTTCAAGAATCAGCGGCGGACATTATTGAAGGCAATAGGTTGAGAGGATCGCGCCTCAAAGAAGTGTGTCATCGAATCAACGAAGTTAGCCAAGCCTTTCAGAAAACATCTCAACAGTTGAGCCAGGCGAAGGATAAAGCTGGAGAAACCAAACGAGTGTCAACTGAAGGAGCGAATAAAGTCGACTTGATCAACAATGCCGTTGAAGAACTCGCGAAGTTCACCGCCAACCTCAATGAAATTAACGATGTTATGCACCAAATCGATAATAAAACTGCTGTCGTTAAAGATATTGCCTTCCGTTCAACCATTCTGTCTTTCAACGCTGGCTTGGAAGCTGAAAGAGCAGGCTCTCACGGCCGCGGATTTTCGGTCATAGCTGATGAAGTAGGAAACTTATCAAAAGTTAGTGGCGAGCAAGCAAAGGAAATCAATACCCTGATCAAAGACTCAGTTGCACGCGTTAAACGCATTACTCACAGATTTACTAAAGTATCCAACTCAGCAAATGAAAAAGGAGCTGAAGCTGTTTCAGGATTCAACTCCATTTTAAAGTCTGCTGATAGTGTTTCAGAGGACCTCGAAACAATCCTGGCTATGAATGAAACAAATCGCAACGAACTCAATAGAGTTGTTAAGTCTATGGATCAAATCAACTCTCTCAATGAGAGGAATAAACAGAGACTCGATCAATTCACTGAAATCAGTTCAAAGCTCAACAAACAAAGCGATGAACTTAACAAGAACATATCGGCGATTAGTCGCTTCGTTCTTGGAAGAAACGATTCTTTCGCCGAAGAAGCTGTTAACATCACAGCTTATGACTTAGAAGCAGGCAAAGAGGAGTCCTCTAGCGACGGCAACGATCAAATCGCCTCATAGTTGTTTTTTTCTGTCATTCTTTCATGCATAATCATCCCATCAAATTGCAATCCAGATGGGACTTTTTATGTTGAAAAGTGACTTAGAAATCGCTCAGCAAAATGACATGCAGCCAATCAAAGATATCGCCAAAGAAAAGCTATCCATATCTGAAGATCAGCTCATACCCTACGGACATTTCAAGGCAAAATTGCCACTAGATCTTGCAAAAGAGACGGGCAAAGACCCCGGCACACTTATTCTCGTCACTGGTATGTCACCTACCTCAGCCGGCGAAGGCAAGACAACGACCGTCGTGGGGCTCGTTGATGCCCTTAAC
>CAZBDM010000042.1:14152-15284 GCA_964490675.1 uncultured Oligoflexales bacterium | reverse complement strand
CTCCTATCTACCAGATGACTTGGAGAACCAATCATCCTCTTGACGTATATTTTTCAAACTCAGCTAATGGGCTAAGTTATACGTTCACTGATACAGAGCTTCGTAAGACTTCCTTACCAGATAAAGAAGACGGCGTGAAGTTTAACTGCAATATCGCAAATAGTAAAAAGATGCAGCAGCTCTATTTTTCTGATTACTTTGGTGAGTTGATGACTAATGGTTTCTGCGCAGACGATAAAGGGAATAACCTTAAGAAAACAGGAATAGAGGTCTGTAAAAACTAAAAAGTATGGGCTCCAATCGTAGCAACGAAGCCGAAAACGGGTGGATTTGGGGAGGCAGCTATCTCGATAGCTGCCTTCTATCATGTTGAGACTCTTACCTAAACCTCACGCGAAAGCCCGACAGTTTTACTTGGATTTCCAAAAAACAAAGCACATAACCAGCTATAATTTATGCTGTAATAAGTTTAATTCATGTTTTTCCCCACCCCCTCCGAAAAGGGAAGTTGCATAGTTAAAAAAAGAATTTACCGGCTGTTATTGGTTCAAATTTTTGTTGGGCTCGGAGTATTGGTGTGGGCTATTTAAGTGGTAGGTCATTAGATTTATTAAATACGACGTATAAGCTACTTTTAGCTATTACAATCGTGGCACTTGCTGCGTGCTCTTCCAACGTCGAAACAACCGAAGACGACCGATATAACAATCCCAATAAAAACCAGCCAGCCGATGCTAAAGATCAGGCAGGAACCGGCAAAGACGCTAATGCGGCATCAACGGGTTCAAGCTCTGATTCTTCCGATGGTCCTTCATCTGAAACTTCAGACGAAGAAAAGCAAAGACAACTAGCGGCTCAGGCGTTTTTTACGTCTGATGTTATTCCAGCGTTTGAGTCAAGCTGCAAAGGGTGCCACGCAGCTCCTCGTGAGAGACCTTCAATGCCTGCTCCTTTATCAATTTATAGCTATACCCCGATGAAGAAGCTTTTAGCAGTTGGCGATGCACCTATGAATAACGACCTGATCAAAAAAGTAAGTAACGTTGTTGCTCATGAAGGCGGAGACAAGTGTGGCAGTGATCTTACCAACGGTCCATGTGGAAAGATCGCTCAATGGTACGAGAAAGAGTTT
>CAZBDM010000042.1:13052-14142 GCA_964490675.1 uncultured Oligoflexales bacterium | reverse complement strand
GGCACTGGATCAGGTTTATTACTTGCAAAAATCGATGTTAAGTCGGCTCTTGGTGAGCTATCAGGATACGCTGCCTCAAAATCCGATTCTAGTATCACAGCAGAAATTTCTCTTTTTGTCGGCGGACCGAAAGGCACCGGAACAGAGTTAACGACGATGATGGCTAATCTTGCTGGTTATGCTTCAGGCGTTCCCGGAAATCACAGATTTAAGTTCACCCTGCCAGATAACTACCGAGACGGTACATCGTTACAGATATATGGCTATGCCAAGTTTGATGGTGATGAGATTGAAATGCAGGGTTCACCTTACACTGTTGCTGCATGGGGACCGACGACTGCCGGCGAGAATTACTTTAACTCAAACCTTTCAGGTGCCTTGAGTTCAAATTGTGGCGGTTGCCACACGTTTAATTACGATACAAGTTTTATTAGGTTAATTTCTCCATCTCCAGCAGAAGGAGGAAGCGCCACTAATAATATCATGATCAATAAGACCTCGGGTGAAGGAAACCATCCCCAGACCTTTTGCGCGAAGACAGCTAACTCGTCTCCGTGTCAGCAGTTAAGGGAATGGTGGAACATAGAATTTGGTAATTAGTTGTAATCGTAGCTGACACGACGATTCATAGTATTTGTCGGATAATTTCTCTCTAGAGAAGCCACGGAAGTCGAGAAGGAGAAGTAGGTGGAAGCCAAATTAAAATTTTTACTTGCATTGGGAGTGCTGTCATTTTCTGTCACGTTCTGCTCGCCAACATCTAAAAAGAAGAAATCTTTTTATGCTGACGAAGGAACCAATGGCAACGCAGATGCCGGCCAAGATGTTGGTCAAGCTGGACAAGGAGCGGGTGGAGAAACCTCTGAGCCACCGGTTGAGTCAGTTGCCAATCAATCGATTGCATTCAAGTTCTACTCAAAACTTGAGTTTTACTCACCAGCAGAACACGCTACGAGAGCAGCATTTGCCCTTCTTGAGCGTCCTGCAACTCAGGCTGAGATGAACAAAGCTGTCACCGATGGTAAGATCGACGGATTAATCGATCAATACCTTGCTGACAGTAAGTTCCTCGACGTTTTAGAGAACCATG